>NZ_JANQVQ010000323.1 GCF_030730205.1 Paraglaciecola sp. | reverse complement strand
GCGCTGATCAGGTAACCAATGTAGAGCGGAATACCAAATAGAAGCTTTAACGCCATCGTCATGATAGCCGCTTCAAGAGCAAAAAATATGAAGGTGAAAGAAGCATAGATTAATGAGGCAATAGTAGAGCCAATGTAACCAAACCCAGCCCCGCGACTCAGCAGATCAATATCTACCCCATAGCGGGCCGCGTAATAACTGATTGGCAAACCAATGATAAAAATAACCACAACAAGGGCCAAAATTGCCCATGCAGCATTTACAAATCCATAGTTTAAGGTGATGGCGCCGCCAATTGCTTCTAATACCAGAAACGACACAATGCCCAAGGCAGTGTGTGCAATGCGTGAGTATGACCATTTGCGCGCTCGTTTTGCGGTAAAACGTAGAGCAAAGTCTTCCATCATCTCGTTGCCTACTAGCTTGTTATAAGTGCGTCGGCTAGCAGTGATTTTTTGATTGGACAACATATCAGTTGGCTTCTTTGCTGAATACATTTTGTAATTGAGTAAACGTCTGTATTAAACAGACCGCCACTTCGTGCCCCAAATTAACCAGTTGTATCATGAGCTTACCCGCAATAAAAAATCCTACCATACGGAATTTATAGTCTTCATATACGTAATTTAACCCATGTTAATTTAGGCGTTTATTAGAAATACTAACCACAGCTCTTCAAGGAAATAATTTTCTATTATGCAGGGTAGTTGAGCGGTCAAGCGCAGATATAAAAAGTCAATATTTGGTGTTTCACACAAAGGCAGTCTGCCCAATAAACAACAACAACACAAGTGTGTGCATCTTCCCAAACAGAGGTAAATGAATGAAATTACGTAACTTGATCATTTCTGGTTCCATTATAGCGAGCAGTTTTTTAGCCAGTGTGGCGTTAGCTGAAGATACGATCAAAGTCGGGGTTCTGCATTCATTGTCGGGCACCATGGCGATCAGTGAAACCACCCTCAAAGATACCGTGTTAATGATGATCGAAGAGCAAAACAAGATGGGTGGATTGCTTGGCAAAAAACTAGAAGCCGTGGTGGTTGACCCTGCATCTAACTGGCCACTGTTTGCGGAAAAAACCCGTGAATTGTTAGCTAAAGAAAAAGTCGATGTCATCTTTGGTTGCTGGACTTCGGTATCGCGTAAGTCAGTTTTACCTGTCATTGAAGAGCTTAATGGTTTGATGTTTTATCCGGTGCAATACGAAGGTGAAGAGTCTTCTAAAAACGTGTTTTACACAGGTGCAGCGCCCAATCAACAAGCCATCCCTGCGGTGGATTATTTAATGAATGAAATTGGTGCCAAACGCTGGGTATTGTTGGGCACTGACTACGTTTACCCCCGTACTACCAACAAAATTCTGGAAGCCTATTTAAAATCTAAGGGCGTCAAAGACAAAGACATCATGATCAACTACACCCCATTTGGTCATTCTGATTGGCAGGGCATAGTGTCTGATGTGAAAAAGTTTGGTTCTACTGGTATGAAAACCGCTGTGGTGTCTACCGTCAACGGCGATGCCAACATCCCCTTTTATAAAGAGTTAGGTAATCAGGGTATTTCAGCCCAAGACATTCCAGTGGTGGCTTTCTCTGTGGGTGAAGAAGAACTGTCTGGTTTTGATACTAAACCTTTGGTTGGTCATTTAGCCGCGTGGAATTATTTCCAAAGCATCGAATCTGAGGCCAACTCAGAGTTTATCGCCAAATGGAAAAAATACATCAAAGACGACAAACGTGTCACTAATGATCCGATGGAAGCCACTTATATCGGTTTCAAAATGTGGGCCAAGGCTGTTGAGAAAGTCGGTACTACTGACGTCAACGCCGTTGAACAAGCCATGATAGGTGTCACCGTGCCAAACCTAACAGGTGGAATTGCCGTGATGAATCCTAATCATCATTTATCTAAGCCGGTATTTATTGGCGAAATTCAAGATGACGGGCAAGTGGAAGTCGTGTGGCAAACAGCGGATACCGTCATTGGTGATGCATGGTCTGACTTTTTACCCAGCTCAAAAAACCTAATGTCGGATTGGACACCTCCTATGTCATGTGGCAACTACGACGTCACTAGCGGTAAATGTTCTGGAAAAATGTAGTGTGAAAATGGGGATGGTAAAACATCCCTACTCCCTTGAGGAACCTTTACCGGTTCCTCCTTTTTCGTTTAGCATTACAAGGTGGGCAAAGTAATGACCCTTATCCAGCGTTTGATTTTTTTGATGCTCTTGACTGTCGGTCTGACTTGGCCGCTTAAAGCCGCCGAATTTGAAAATTTTGAAGCCGCGATAGCAGCACTTCCTCAGGCTGATTTCAAATCATTGCCCGAGCTATTAGCAGGTATAGCAGAGTTAGATGATCAACGTGTCAGCTCTTTGTTTGTGCACATTTCCCAAGGCGAAGTCTACTTTCAAAAAAGTGACAAAAGAGTTTTTTATGTGCTTGATCAAGCTGATGGTAGCGCCCGAATTATCGATGCGCTGAATGGTGAAGTGAGTCAAGACATCGAAAAAAAGCAGCTCAGCAAAGTAAAAACCAACAATAGAATTCGCAGTGATATCACCCAACTGCAAGCCCAATTAAATCTCAATCACCCCGATCCCAATATTAGACTGACAGCCGCCCGTGAGATGTTGGCCGATGTGAGTCGGATTAGTGATAAACGTTTGGCCGATAGACAAAACAAAGAAAGTGATGGCGACGTGGCAGATATATTAAGCCTAATAGCCGCTTTAAAACAATTTAGTAAAGATGATGCAGTATCCCAATTGTCTGCATTAACTCAGCTGGACTCGACCCTAGAGCCCGATGTGAGCCAGGTACTAGCCGCGGCCAGTCAAGATGCGGAACATTATTCCGCCGAAGTGCAAACCAAAATCAAAGCCACCTTGGCCAACATTGAAAGTCAGCGTAATCTCTACTCTTACGCCGAAAATATCTTTTTTGGTTTGAGTCTGGGTTCCGTTTTGTTGTTAGCCGCCATTGGCTTAGCCATTACCTTTGGGGTGATGGGCGTGATCAATATGGCCCACGGCGAAATGATGATGCTGGGGGCTTATACCACCTACGTGATCCAGCAATGGTTTCCGAATTTAATCGAATACTCTTTATTAATTGCCGTGCCAGCGGCTTTTTTAGTCTCGGGTTCAGTGGGCGTGATTATTGAGCGTAGCATCATTCAATTCCTTAAGGGCAGACCGCTAGAAACCTTATTGGCTACTTTTGGTGTGAGTTTGATTTTGCAGCAGCTAGTCAGAACGGTGTTTTCGCCCTTAAATCGCCAAGTCATCGCACCGGAGTGGATGAGTGGTTCGTGGCAGATCAACCCGGTGTTTTCAGTCACCTTCAACCGTTTATACATCATTTTATTTTCCCTAGCGGTGTTTTTTATGCTGTTGATATTTTTGAAAAAATCAGCTCTAGGCCTACATGTGCGTGCTGTGGCGCAAAACCGCGATATGGCGCGAGCTTTGAGTATCCGCAGTAATTGGGTCGATGCCGCCACTTTTGGCTTGGGCTCGGGCATTGCAGGCATTGCCGGTGTGGTACTCAGTCAGTTGACCAATGTCGGGCCTAATTTAGGTCAGGCCTACATCATCGATTCTTTCTTGGTAGTGGTGTTTGGTGGAGTGGGTAATTTATGGGGAACCCTAGTGTCGGCCATGACCTTAGGTGTACTCAATAAATTTTTAGAACCACTGACCGGCCCGGTGATGGCCAGCATCATAGTCTTAGTCGGTTTAGTGTTTTTCATCCAAAAACGCCCCATGGGATTGTTTCCACAAAAAGGCAGGGCTGTTGAATGAATTATCCTATTTCAAAATTTAGCTCACCCTTGCAAAGGGTAACCGGCTTGTTATTTGTGATGACCCTATACGTGGTGATTGCCAATACCTTTTTTGCACCTGACTCATTTTGGCATGTAAGTGATTATAGCGTGACTTTGTTGGGCAAATACTTGTGTTATGCATTATTAGCCTTGGCGGTGGATCTAGTCTGGGGTTATTGCGGGATTTTGAGCCTCGGCCACGGTGCATTTTTTGCCTTAGGTGGTTACGCCATGGGCATGTATTTAATGCGCCAGATTGGTGAACGTGGAGTCTATGGCAATCCAGACTTGCCTGATTTTATGGTGTTTTTAAGTTGGGACAGCCTGCCGTGGTTTTGGTGGGGCTCAGACAGTTTTGTGTGGATGATAGTCATGGTGGTGCTGGCGCCCGGTTTATTGGCCTATATCTTTGGTGCCATGGCGTTTCGTTCACGGGTCAGTGGAGTGTATTTATCCATTATGACTCAAGCCATGACCTACGCGCTATTGTTGGCCTTTTTCCGTAACGAAATGGGTTTTGGTGGTAACAATGGTTTAACCGATTTTAAAGATATTCTGGGGTTTTCCTTACAGTCCAGTGGTACTCGTTTAACGCTCTTTGTGTTGACCACCGTATTTTTGGGACTCGCCTATTTTATCTGTCATCGCATTGTTAACTCTAAGGCAGGCAAGGTGGTTATGGCCATTCGTGACGCCGAAAGTCGCACCCGTTTTGTGGGTTACAACACTGCCAAGTACAAGGTGGCCATATTTACTTTTTCGGCGGTATTAGCCGGCATAGCTGGGGCCTTGTATGTGCCACAGGTAGGTATTATTAATCCTGGTGAGTTTTCACCGATTAATTCCATCGAGATGGTGATTTGGGTGGCCATTGGTGGTCGCGGTACTTTATATGGCGCCATTGTTGGTGCCTTAGTAGTGAGTTATGCCAAAACCCGTTTTACCGCCATCATGCCCGAAGCTTGGTTATTTGCCCTAGGCGGTTTGTTTGTGTTGGTCACCTTGTTATTACCCAAAGGATTAGTTGGTTTGTGGCCAACAGTAAAAACTAAGGCCCAACAGTTATGGCCCAAGGAGAAAGCCCTATGAAAGCACAAGCTTCTTCAATGCGGGCCACCGAAAATTTAGTACCTGATACCCGTCACGGCGTCATTCTTTATTTAGAAAATGTCAGTGTCAGTTTTGATGGTTTTAAGGCCCTCAATGATCTCAATCTGTATATTAATGATGGTGAATTACGTTGCCTGATAGGCGCTAATGGTGCCGGCAAAACCACTATGATGGATGTGATCACCGGTAAAACTCGCCCTGACCAAGGTAAAATTAATTTTGGTCAACAAATTGATTTACTCAAACTTAACGAAGCTGAAATTGCCCAAGCCGGTATTGGTCGCAAGTTTCAAAAACCCACAGTATTTGAAGCCCTGAGTGTGTATGAAAACCTTTATTTAAGTCTGAAAATGGATAAAGGAATTTGGTACTCCTTGTGGCATCAACTGAATGGCGAGCAAAAAGACGATATCGATCGTATTTTGGCCATTATCGGTTTAACCGAGCAGCGTCATGGACTGGCGGGTAATTTGTCTCACGGGCAAAAACAGTGGTTAGAAATTGGCATGTTGTTAGCCGCCAAACCACGGGTTTTGTTAGTCGACGAACCTGTGGCCGGTATGACCTTACAAGAAACCGAGCGCACGGCTGAGTTATTAACCTCACTGGCTGGTGAGCATTCAGTGGTGGTGGTGGAACACGACATGAGTTTTGTACGCTCGATTGCCCGCACCGTTACCGTCTTGCATCAAGGCAGTGTCTTGGCCGAAGGCAGTATGGCTCACATTCAGAGTCACCCCGATGTGAAACGAGTTTATCTGGGCGAGGAGTCAACATGATCAAAGTCAGTGGTTTGAACCAACGTTATGGTGGCAGTCAAATATTGTGGGATGTGGACATGCACATTCCACAAGGTTCCCGCACCTGTATTATGGGCCGCAATGGGGTGGGTAAAACCACCTTACTTAAGTGTTTGATGGGCATGTTGCCTAGTTCAAGTGGCAGTATTCATATTAACGGTGAAGATCTTAGTCGCAGTAGTATTGAGCGCCGACCTAATATTGGTGTCGGTTATGTCCCCCAGGGGCGACATATCTTTGGTCAACTGACAGTAGAGGAAAATCTTAAAGTCAGCCTCAATTGCCTGCGCCAAAAAAACACAGTTATTCCCGAAGAGGTGTTTACTTACTTTCCTGTGCTTAAAGAAATGCTGGCTCGTCGTGGTGGTGATTTATCCGGTGGCCAGCAACAGCAATTGGCCATTGCTCGTGCCCTAGTGCTTAACCCTAAGGTATTGATTTTGGATGAACCCAACGAGGGCATTCAGCCCAACATAGTCCAGCTTATTCGTGATGTGCTGTTGGCCCTGAACAAAGAAAAAAACATGACTATAGTGCTGGTGGAACAAAAACTGCCTTTTGCCCGCGCGGTCGGTGAACAGTTTCAATTGATGGAAAGAGGCAAGGTGGTGGCATCAGGGCCCATGGAGAACTTGGACGACAAACTGATTGAAAGTTATCTGCAGGTTTAGCTATGCCAGATGATATGGGCCTGGTATTGCCACAACTATCCCCAGTTAAAACACTGCCAGCGCCAAGCTGGTTAGCTGACTTAGAGCTGGGTTTTGCTGTGCGTGGTAATAAAACCGCATTAAGTCGTTGTCGCCATCAAGGCCCACTCGGTGTGCAACGGGCTTTTTATCCTGAACAAGATGGCTGTGCTCATGTGTATTTGTTGCACCCACCTGCTGGCATAGTGTCGGGTGATGAATTACGCATTAGTGCCAGTTTAGACAAGGGTAGCCGCGCCCTACTAACTACACCTGGCGCCAATCGTTTTTATCGGGCCAGAGGTCAGTGTGATGCCAGCGATCTGCAAAGCCAATACTGTAGTTTCCAAATTAAAGCCGACGCGGTACTAGAATATTTGCCACTAGAAACCTTGGTGTATAACCAAGCCAACGCCCTCAATCACGTAACAATAAAACTTGAAGATTCAGCCTGTTACATGGGCTGGGAGGTCTTGTGTTTGGGTTTACCCCATATTCAGCAGCCCTTCCAACAGGGCAAGTTACAGCAAACGACTACTTTGTATCACAACCATAAACCGCTGTTTCATGATCGTATGGTGTTGTCAGCACTCGATTCATTGCATCAGCAACGTATCGCCCTAGGAGGTCAGCATGTGGTGGGAAATTTTATTATTTGTGCTGGCAGTTTGCTGGCTCAGCCCAAACAACTGGCCTTGTTGGTGGATGAACTCAGAACGTATTTAAGTGATAAACAACTTGAGCAGCAGTTTGCTGTGACAG
>NZ_JANQVQ010000322.1 GCF_030730205.1 Paraglaciecola sp. | reverse complement strand
AAGATTAGTAACGCAGGTACATGACAAAGCTTTGGGACAATACAACCCTAGCGTTGCTCGCTCAATTAGCTTTTTGTGATACTGACTGCGTAGCAAGGTCTTTTTTGCACACCAGTACAATCAAATAAACCATGGCGAAGGGCGGAAACAACGCGAGGAGTACCCCAATTACGGTCGCGGCGATAGGGGTCTGAGTTTTACGACGGCCAAGGTAGTAACTCAATGCACCAATGAGTAGCACAAAAACAACCATAATTTCGCCAAGCAGTGTGGCACTAATATTCATTGTAACTCTCTATGTTATGTAAACGTGAACTGACATTGAGTCACTTTCTAACCAACTCATTTTCAATTGGATGATATCTTAAACCTTATCAACTCAAAAGTATCAGCTTCTGTGGTGATTTTATTTCCCACCCCAATAATGACTTCTCTTGCTCCAGCACCAATAGCGAGTTCTCGTAATACACGATCTTCTATTGTCGATAAGCCACCTTCTGTTTTTTCAATAAGTTACTAAGTTACCACCTATTTAAACGATATTGATAACATACCGAGTTGATCGCCCACCACCAGCTAGCTGAACCAAACACTGCTTAGCCACTAAATCAGCAAGATCACGAGTCGCGGTGGCTTTACTCACATCAGCTATGCCTTGATATTTGCGAGCGTTGATACCTAACTCAAATTCTTCGCCAAATGAATCAAGTAAGCGGTTTAATACTTTTACTTGCCGCTCACTTAATACGGTTTGACTGTGTTGTTGCCAGCCTGTTTCTTTTATAAAGCCCAACGGTAACTCAACACAGTCATCGCTTTGACTCATTACCGCCCCAGGATGGCCCTCAGCAATGCGCAATAATGAACGTAACAAGGCTAATTTATAGGTAGAAGATTTATTATCATTCACCACTATATTGCGAATTAAGGGGAAAGCCCCTGTACCATCATCGGGTAAAGTGAGCACTACAGTTTGCCAACTCACTTCCTTACGCCCGAGTTTGTCTGTTTCAGCCTTCGCGGTAGCTAACTCATAAGACAAACCAAACTTACTGGCTAATTGCGCGTGCTCTGAAACTGAAACGTCATACATCACCCGCTCGTCGTGACACTCGCCATGGCGCAACGAAATGACTAATTTTCCGTTAGGTTTTAATAGAGCACTGAGGTTTCTGAAGGTTTTTTCGCGGCTAGATGGCGCAATGTGCATCCACACCGCACTAAGCAAAATTAAATCGAATTTAATTTGCAGGGCAAAAACTTTCTTTAGTTCAGGCAGAGTATCGTCAAGCCAATGGATATTAGGGTGGGGTTTAGTAATACGTGCCAACGAACGCATACCCTCGGCGGGTTCAACCGCAACAACACTCAAACCTTTATTGGCTAGGTAAGCCGCATCACGACCAGAGCCAGCGCCAACATCAAGCACCCGACCTTTGTTGGGCAAATGGCTTAGCCAATCGCTGTGCACATCAGTAAAACTGACATTGTCATATTGCGCACTTAAACTCTCAGCCTGCTTCGAATAATATGTAATATTGCTGTCGCTCAAACGGCTTCCTGACTTTTTGAACGGTAAAAAACCAAACTACATGACTTTGTGCGCTTGGGCTAGTGAAT
>NZ_JANQVQ010000321.1 GCF_030730205.1 Paraglaciecola sp. | reverse complement strand
TGCTTTTAGGTTAACGAGGGTATATGGTGATAATGTAAAATGGCGTCCCCACCTGGATTCGTTATTCTTTGTTAAGTTGTTGAAAGTTAAGGTTAATGTGTTTATTTGTAATCGTGTGCTACTGGTGTGCTACATGCGTGGGGAGAAATTAAATTATGTTTTTTATGGGTTATTTATAAAAAATATAAACGAAATGTGAAGTTGTTTTCTAGATTATTACGCTAATTTTTGTTGCCTCTTACTTCTTTTTTAAAAATTAGCACACTACATGGTTTGGTTTTAAGGATGACGTGGTTATTCGTATTAGCGACTCTGGTGAACAACGCTTCTTGGATGTACGTAGCAAATCCCGTGTTGGTCGCAGTGATTTAGGTAAAAATGCCGAGCGTATTCATAGCTTTATCGATGCGTTCAACAGCAAGCTGTAGCTTGATTTAAGGGCTGTGATTGTCGTCACTTCTTTTACATTGTACTTAAAATAAATCGCCTAGTGATTAATACCACTGGGCGTTTTGCTATCAATTAACTAAGCCGTATGGCATGGGCGAATTTTGCCAAATTGTCAGGTATAGTAAAAAACCAATGCAAGACAATAAATTAAGGCAAATAAAAGCCTATGACATTAGGTGATATTTATAAAACATGAGCAATTATGAATTAGTCATTTTCGACTGTGATGGCGTGCTCATCGACAGTGAAGGTATTAGCAAAAAAACACTAATGTCGCAGTTGCGAGAATTAGGTATCACGATTGATGATGCTTATTTTATTAAAAATTGTCTTGGCCGCAGTTTTGCTCATGTAAAACAAAGTTTGTTGGCAGACTTTAAACTAATCTTAGCCGACGATTTTGAGCAAACTCACCAAGCTGTTTTAGTTGAAAATTTTGCACGTGAGCTGGTTGTTACCCCTGATATTAAGTGGTTATTGGGCCAATTTCCGCTCAAATTTTGTTTGGCCACTAGCAGTAGCCGTCCACGTACGCTAAATGCCCTAAAGATCACCGCCTTAAATGAATATTTTAGCGACAATATTTTTACTACCTCCGAAGTGGCTAATGGTAAACCGGCACCTGATTTGTTTTTACATGCCGCTAAAAACATGGGCGTAGCAGCGGAAAAATGTTTGGTTTTTGAAGACTCTTTGTCGGGCATACAAGCGGCAAAAGCAGCCGGCATGGCAGTCTATCGGTATATGGGCGGTAGTCATTTACTTAGCTCAGAGAGCAATTTAATGGCAGAACAGTCAGACTATTTAGCCTTTAGGCACTGGCGTGATTTGTCCAAACTGGTACCATCCCTTATATCTAATAAGTAGGAATTGAAGAGCAATGTCTAAGCTTTCAAAAGCTGAATCACGACGTCTAGATGAGGCCGCCAGAGCAGGGTGGTTATATTATGTGGCGGGTAAAACCCAAGACGAAATTGCCAAAATATTGGCTACCTCGCGGCAAACCGCTCAGCGTCTCGTGGCTTTATCGGTCAGTTCTGGTTTGGTTAAGGTAAGGCTGGATCATCCCATAGCCAACTGCATGACCTTGAGTCAAAAATTGCAAGATAGATTTAACTTACTGTCATGTGAAGTAGTACCAGGTTTGTCCGATAGTCCCACCTCAACCTTTGGTTTAGGTCAAGCTGGTGCTGCCGAAATAGAACGCCATTTGAGTTCTGATATACCCAAAGTGATTGCCATGGGCACAGGGCGCATTATGCGTGCCTGCGTTGACGAGCTTTCTTCCTTATCCTGTCCGCAACATCGCATTGTATCCTTATTGGGTAACATGGCCTCAGATGGCTCTGCCTCACAATATGATGTGGTGGTGCATATGGCAGAGCGCATTCACGCCAGTCATTATCCCATGCCCTTGCCGGTTATCGCCCGTCGCCCCGATGAGAGAGCTGCCTGGCATCAACAACCTCATATTAGTAGTGTGTTTAATCAGGCCAAACAAGCCGATGTTACCTTTGTGGGCATAGGTAACTTGGGTGAAAAGTCGCCACTGCACATTGATGGTTTTATTACTAAAAAAGAGCTGCAAGAGCTAAGCGATCTTGGGGCGGTAGGTGAAGTCATTAGTTGGATCTTTAATAAAGACGGTAATTTGATTAATTGTGATATTAATCAACGTGTGGCTAGCGTGCCTTTAGTGATGTCTTCCAGCAAACCGGTCATTGGTATTGCCGCGGGTGAAGACAAGGTCATTGCCATTTTAGGCGCCTTACGCTCTAAATTGATTAACTCACTGATCACCAATGAATATACGGCTCAGCGTTTGTTAGATACCTAATAGTTAATGCATGAAAAAAGCCCCACTTGTTTGCGCAAGTGAGGCATTTGAGGCAAAACAGTTAATGTTAAAAAAAGCTAAAGGCCACTTGCAAGGCACCTTTTTTTAAGGCCGGATTCCACATGGCGGTGGCCGATACAGGCAAAGTGTAGTCAAGGATCTTTAGGTTCTTTTGATAAGTGAGTCCAACATTAACGATATTAGTGCTGTCATCATAAAAGTTTTTATCACCTGTAGGTGAAAACGCCCCACCAATAAATACCTTTACTGATTCTGCGTCTTTACCTTTCCATACAGGCAAGTTAGCTTCGATGTAGTTGGTATAGGCACGCTCACGTCTGTCCGTATCTTCATCTTCGAATTTATCGACACCTTGCACTATGACTGAATAATACAGGGACAAGGGCATGTCGCCAGCAAAGGTATATCCCAGCCCAATATCAGTAAAGTTACCGGTTTTAGTGGGATCACTAGAGTAGTTAAATATGTCCACATCTTCGATTGAGGAATGGTTACCGTGATTGACGATTTCCACAAATAGCTGCTCAGAAAATTGATGGGATGCAAAATAGGTAAATTCTTGGTATTCACCATCAAAGCTAGCACCAGCCCATAAACCAAATTTAGTGTTGCCACTTGCAGTGGTGTAGCTCAGTTCGCCCGCCGTCATAATACCTGGAGTAACAATAAAACCATGCCACAAGTGATTGGTTTTTATTTGAAAGCCTAAGTCAACATTACCACTTTGCTCAGCGTTTACGTACTTAGCTGTAAAAGCCATTACTAAAAGCGCGCTCATTGTGATGTTTTTGGCCGTCTTATTTAACATGTTGTCATCCTGTGGTTTATCTTATTGCACGTGGCTATTTGTTTTTGGTTATATGCTCAGTAGTCGGGCATATGACCAAATAAGTTTGGCCTCGTCAACTCTTTTCGCTTACTTTCTGTTAACAAAAGATCAGGGTTTTTATCTTTTGTCTTTTAATTCATATGTTTGTGAAATGTTACAAAGCCAATAATTATTGTTTGCTGACGTTGCAGATAAAAGATCGAATTAGACAGGATGAAAAGATAGTTTTGCTTTAAAACTATGACTAAAAACACCCCAAGAGTAATTATTAATCAAATGATATGTCACTGTAATTAATGGTTTTCTTCTCGATTAAAAAGCCGTGAAACCCAGTAATATCAGAGCTTGTACGTTGTTTTGTTTTATTTAACTCATTTTGCTGCAGATGGTATTACTTAAAGATTAAGCAATGACACAAAGCGTTTAATTAACATTGTTATATTTGTTTTACAGTTGTTACTAAGCATGCTTGAAGACAACAACGAACAGATGATTTAAGAAAATAATTTTAACAAATCATTGACAGTTACCTCTATTGTTTGGGAATATGCTCATTATGATGTCAATTGCCCAAGTTGGGTATTTGGAATTCTACATCGCGAAACAAGAGTCTTAATGTTGGATCGTCACTTAAGGTGACTAGCGGCCAATTTTTGTTTGAGACATGTCGCGACCTTAGTTGGGATTGAAATGGCCCAAAGTAAAACAACAAGGTTGGAAACAACGATGAAAGCAGATACTCAAGGTGTAAACCTAGATAATGTATGTGAAGAACAACTCCCTATACCTAAACATAAGTTAAAGGGCTGGACTCATTTTTTAGGTCTGTATGCGGGCGAACATGTCGCCGCCACAGAATTTGTTATCGGTGCCACCTTTGTTGCTTTAGGTGCCACCATGACCGACATATTATTAGGTTTGTTGATTGGTAATATCCTTGCGGTATTAAGCTGGACCTTGATCACCACACCAATCGCCATTGAAACTCGCCTAAGCCTGTATACCTATTTACAAAAAATTGCCGGTGGTTCCATGACCACGTTGTATAACTGGGTCAATGTTATTATTTTCACGGTTATCTCGGCGGCTATGATTACCGTGTCAGCCACTGCCGTGCGCTTTGCCTTTGGCATACCTGCGCAACTTAACTGGTATCCCACTAATCTGTGGTTTGTCATGGTGGTGGTGTCTGTCGGCATCATAGTGGTCTTGGTTGCCATGTATGGCTTTAACGCAGTGTCTAACTTTTCGCGTATTTGTGCGCCTTGGTTATTTGTGATGTTTGTCAGCGGGCCACTGGTATTAATGCCGGCCTTGGCCGATCACGTTATTGGTGCTACTAACTTAAGCAGCTGGGCTGACTTTATGCACATTGGCAGTGTGTCGGTGTGGACGGGTCTTGATTCCGACGGTAAGCCGGGTATTGGTTTACTTGAAGTGATAGGTTTTGCGTGGGCGGCCAATACTATTACCCACGTTGGTTTGATTGACATGGCATTATTACGTTATGCCAAAAGCCGTACCTATGGTTTATGTACCTCGTCAGGCATGATGTTTGGTCATTATATTGCGTGGATTTCTGCCGGTATTATGGGGGCAGGCACTGCCGTTATCGTACAAAAATCTATCGTCGAATTAGACCCAGGTGATGTGGCCTTTCAAGCTTTAGGTTTATCTGGCCTAGTGATCGTTATTGTAGCGGGTTGGACCACAGCCAACGCCAATTTATACCGTGCAGGTCTTGCGGCTCAAGCCATCTTTAAAAACCATTCACGTAACCGTTCTACTCTGGTTGTGGGTATAGTGGCGGTGTGTATCGCTTGTTTCCCCTTTGTATTCAACCAAATGTTACCCCTGTTAACTTATGCGGGTTTATTAGTGGTGCCTGTTGGAGCTATTGTTTTTACTGAACATTTTATCTTTCCCCGTATCGGTTTTACCCGTTACTGGGCGATGTTTCGTAAGCTCAATCATAGCACCCCGGCCGTGGCGTCATGGTCATTAGGTTTGGTCTTTGGTTTTGGCCTTAACGCCTTAGATGTGATGTCGTTTTATTACTTGTTTATCCCTACTTGGTTCTTTACCTCTGTGCTTTACATCATATTGGCGAAGTACCATGGTGCCGCGCAAAAATACCCACAAGAGCAAGCCAAATTAGATGCCTATGATAAACAGGTAGAGGTGTATCAAGCCAAACAAACTAAGTTAGCCCCTGATTTTGTGCACGACTACAGCCTTATGACCAAAGTACTGCGCTTTGTCTCTCTCATGAGCCTTGTGACTACCCTTGGTTTGGCCCTAAACACCATGTTTTGGAGCGTGGGCATACCTGCTTACGAAAGTAATCGAGAACTGTTTTTTAATATCGGATTTGTTTGCACCATTATTTATTTTGCCTCTGCCTACTGGGTAATGCAGCGAAGTAAACAAGTTGCAGCCCAAGCTTAGAGGAATAATTATTATGCAAACTCAATCAACTATCAGCCTGTGTAACGCTACGCTTCATACCCTTGGGCAAGATGTTGTAGTACCTCAATATGATCGTGCAAAAGTCACACACGGCATAGTACATGTGGGAGTGGGCGGTTTTCATCGCTCTCATGAGGCTTATTATACCGACGCCTATATGAGTGAAACCGGTGACCTAAGCTGGGGCATTTGTGGTGTAGGACTACGCGAAGCTGACCGCAAGATGCAAACCTTACTGGCAGCACAAGATTATCTTTATACGCTGATTGTGCGCCATCCCGATGGCAATATCGAAAACCGCGTGATTGGCAGTCTCAGTGATTTTTTATTGGGCTGTGACGACCCAACAGCAGTCATCAACAAGATGGCCAGTAGCGAGACAAAAATTGTCTCTTTGACCATCACCGAAGGGGGCTATAACTTTAACCCAGCCACTGGTGAATTTGACTTTACTAACCCTGATGTCATTCACGACTTGGCTAATCCGCAAAGCCCGCGTTTGGTGTTTGGTTATTTAATTGCCGCATTGCAGCTACGTCGCAAAAATGGCTTAGCTCCCTTTACCATTCAGTCTTGCGACAACGTGCAGCACAATGGTGATGTGGCCAAAAAGATGTTGATAGCTTATGCCACCAAAGTGGATAGCGAATTGGCCCAATGGATAGAGTATGCAGTGGCGTTTCCTAACGCCATGGTGGATCGTATTACCCCGGCTACTACTCCGGCCGACATCGCCTATTTGCAACAAATGGGTATTAAAGATGAGTGGCCAGTAACCTGTGAGCCCTTTCATCAGTGGATCATTGAAGATGAATTTACCCTAGGCCGCCCTAAATGGGAGCAAGTGGGTGCCCAGTTTGTTGTCGATGTCACGCCTTACGAAAAAATGAAAATCCGCCTGTTAAATGCCGGTCATTCGGTATTAGGCATATTAGGCTCACTGCACGGATTTAATACTATTGATGAAAGTGTGCAAGACCCATTGTTTGCGCAATTTTTGCGACATTTTATGGACGTTGAAGTCACGCCCGTGTTGTCACCAGTGCAAGGCATAAACCTAGATGAGTATAAAGACACCTTATTAAACCGTTTTGCTAACCCCAACATTAAAGATAGCTTAGCCAGAATTTGTTCAGAGAATGCGGCCAAACTCAGCACCTTTTTACTGCCTACTATGGTGGATAACCTGTCTAATAAAGGGCAAATCCAATGTGCGACCTTAGTTTTAGCCGCTTGGTGTTATTACAGCGACAAACAAGCGGACCAACAAGGTAAAGCCCTGAATATCATGGATGCCATGGCCGTTGAAGTGCATAAAGCCGCCAGCCAAACAAGCCAGCGCCCTTTAGCTTTACTCGAATTAAGCTCAATCTTTGCTAGCCTTACCTGTCATAAAGAATTTGTGGCGGCGTATAAACAGCAGGTTATAGCTTTGTATGCCAAACCCGATGTGAAACAACACATGCAGTCTATCTTAAGCAGCGTCGCCTAAACGCTTACACAATTTGAGGAGTCACAATGACTAGACCTAAAGTAGCCGTTTTTGGTGAAGCTATAATTGATATGATCGAACAACAAGATGGTTCTTACTGGTGCGCTGTGGTGCGCGGCGAATGGCAGAAAGCGCCGCCTTGCTGGTTGATGATGTGTT
>NZ_JANQVQ010000320.1 GCF_030730205.1 Paraglaciecola sp. | reverse complement strand
CTTGCCGCCTTTTGACGCAGGAGCCCATTTGGATATTAAATTGCCAAGTGGTTTGCTTCGCCAGTACTCATTATGTCGACTACAAAGTGATCAACGTTACTATGAAATCGCCGTGCTGAAAGATCCAAAATCGCGAGGAGGCTCTAAGGAAATGCATCGATTAGCAATCGGTGACAGGGTGGAGATAAGTGAGCCTAAAAATCATTTTTCATTGGTCAACCCAAGTAAGAAAACCCTGTTGATTGCCGGAGGTATTGGTGTCACCCCATTGCTGCCCATGGCTCAAGTTTTAAAACGTCAAGGCACCCCTTTTACATTTCACTACTGTGCAAAATCGCCAGAGACAGCCGCATTCGCTAAGGCACTACAGCAAGGTTCTTTTGCTGAAAACATGGTATTTCACTTTAGTCAAAGTCCAGAGTCGGGCCGAATGAATGTACAGCAGGTCTTGGCAAAATCTATCGATGACACCGATTTATATGTTTGTGGTCCTGCAGAATTTATTACAGACATTTTGGAACAAGCTCGCTTACTCGGTTGGCGTGAAGAGGCGTTACATCGGGAATTTTTTGCTGCCCCATCGGTCGACAATAACGCTTTAACGAATAATGCTTTCACGGTAAAGATCGCTAGTACCGGCCAGCAGTTTGCCGTAAGTGCTGAGCAATCTATTGCCGAAGTGTTAGATAAAAATGGCATATTTTTGCCGATATCTTGTGGCTCGGGTGTTTGTGGCACCTGTCAAACTAAGGTACTGGCTGGTGAGCCTGAGCATAGAGATGTCTTCTTAACCGCTCAAGAGCAGCAACGTGGTCAACTGATTATGCTTTGTTGTTCCAGAGCGAAAACAGACTCTCTTACCTTAGACTTGTAGCATCGCTGGCAAAGCTAAAAAACCTTAGGCGCGGCCACGTAGGCTTGAAACCAGCATTGCTACGATTACAAAACTTAAAGACATATTAAATGCCATCGAAATGGTACTCATTAGAGCGTCATTAGTATCAGGAGATAATGTGCTATCACCTAAAAAGTGATGGAACATCAAATTAACTAAACTCATGCCAAACAAATTACCAATAGTTCGAGACAGATTCATCGACGAGGATGCCACGCCTAGTTCATTTCGGCTGACAGCCCCCATAATGGCATTGTTGTTTGGTGTTGAAAACAACCCAAAACCTACTCCGAGTAACAATAATGCACTACTAATATAGGCAATACTGGAGGTGACTGATAATTGTGATAACGCTAAAAAGCCCATAGCAACAACCAGACAACCGCTGGTCGCTATCATCCGAGGCTGTATTTTATCAGCGAGTCGTCCTGCAAATGGCGCAACAATCGCCATGGTAACGGCTTGAAGTAATACCACTTGCCCCGCTTGCAACGGGCTGAGACCTTTGATGTACTGTAAGTATAAACTTAATAAAAAAGCTAACGAAAAATTGCTGGCGTACATAAGAAAAGATGTTGATAACGACAAACTAAATATGCGACTTTCAATGAACATTTGTACCCGAATCAAAGGCTGCCTACTTTGACTTTGATGCACTACAAACAGCAATAAACAAAGAACAGAGAGAATTAATAACAACAAACCTAACATGCTAGGTACGTAGCTTAAACCAACGACTAAGCACACTGAAAAAAGTGAGAAAATCACCGTTCCCCACCAATCAAAGCGGGTTTTGAGCTCACTTTTCCACTCACCATGTAAAAATAATTTTATACTTAACAAAAGTAAGAGCACTAAAGGGACCTGGGAGAAGAACACCGCCCGCCATCCCCACAATTCGGTTAACCAGCCACCTATTGCCGGTGCGATACTCAAACCAATATAGACACAGGCGGCCGAAATACCTAAGGCCATGCCTCTTTTCTTATCAGGTGTTACAGAGGTAATAATTGCAATTCCAACACCAAAAATCATAGCCCCTGCTGCACCCTGCACAAACCGCCAGAACAAGATCCATTCAATTGAAGAACCTATTGCACACATCAGAGCCGAAAACGCATTTAATCCTAGACCAGAAGCATATACGCGTTTTCGACCATAATTGTCTGCCATTTTGCCGCAAGGCAGCATAAAAACGACACTACTTAGTAAATAGAGTGTAGGCAGCCATCCAACCATGCTAGCACTGGCCTGTAAATCTGCAGCAAGATTAGGAATAGCAATATTTACCGCTGACATGCCTAAAGGACCAATAATGGCCCCGCAGCAAACAATGATTAGTGCAATCGTCGTAACTGGAAGTTTAAACAAAACAGATCTCTTAAAAAATAGTGAAAACTGAGCGCTTTAAAGCGTGATGATCAAATCATCGCCAAGTGCAGCCCCTCTTTAAATATCGCACAATAACGAAGATAAAAATAACATGCTACTGAAAGAAAACACCGCTATTTCTTATGGCTATATGCAAACAGATTGGCTTTTTATGGCCGAAAAAAGAGTATGCAGAATGAGGTAAGGGTAAGCGATCTAAGCATTTACGCAAATTTGAATAAAATGATGTCAAGTATTGGCAATTCCGATAGCTACTATAAAAATAGTCGAATAGTGTTAAAGGGCTGCATTGGTTATGATTCATAACTTAAGGAAGCATACGTATATTAAGCCCCTAACGATGATGGAATCAGTCGATGAGCAATATTACACTTTACCTATCACCAGGCAGCTGTGCTCGAGTAAGCGCAATTGTGCTAGAAGAATTAGAGCTCGAATTTGAGACACAGGTTGTCCGTTTTATGCAGGGCGAGCACAAAACGCCCGCCTATAAAATGATGAACCCCAAAGGTAAAGTGCCGGTACTCATCTATCATGGTCAAGCATTAACCGAAAATGTTGCCATCATCACTTTTTTAAACCAGCTGTATGGCAAACTCTTGCCGCCCACGAATAATCCCCTAGATTTTTCTAAACAACTGGCGGACCTGTGTTTTTGCTCTTCGACCTTACACCCTTTGGTTACGCGCATTAGAATGCCCAGCTTTTTTGCCGGTGAAGATAACGCCAAAACCGTTCAGGATCTGGCCTTCAAAGCCATGGACGAGTTTTTTCAATTGATTGATAAAACCCTGTCAGATCAGAAGTGGTGGTATTCAGATAACTGGTCAGCCATTGACGCTTATCTGCATTGGTGTTTTTGGCGAGTACAAGATGCTGGCTACCCCGTTGAAAAATATCAGCACTTTTGCGAGCACGCCGAGAGAATGGCGGAACGTCCAGCGGTTAAACGAGCTATTGCCCGCGATAATGCAGCAAGCTTGATACTGGAAAGTGAAGGTTTATTATTTAAGCCACAACCTATTGTTCGATAAACCGCAATATTCAACAGAACTACGATATTGCAAAGGAGATAATTATTACCACACGAGCCGCACCAAGACAGTTAACCGTGTTGCATACACAGTATGTAACACCCAATATGCTGCGTATTACCTTGGGGGGAGCAGCCTTAGCTGATTTTCCTACCGAGCAAGCAAGCGCCTATGTAAAGTTGGTTTTTCCTCAAACTAACAGCTCACGCCCGCTGTTACGAACCTACACAATTCGGCATCAAACTGCCCATTCAATCGATATTGATTTTGCTTTACATGATGCCAAAGGACCTGCGTCGTCTTGGGCGATGAATGCTCAAGTTGGTGATTGCATTCTGGTGGGTGGCCCTGGACCTAAACGTTTGGTCACTCAGCCGGCAGATAACTTTATTATCGCAGGCGATATGACAGCACTTCCGGCGATAAGTGTTAATTTAGCGATGTTGCCACTCAACGCAACAGGTTTTGCGATTATTGAGGTTACCACTAGGGCAGATATCCAAACACTTGAACATCCCGCCAATATGAAATTAATCTGGGTTATCGCCAACGAGGAAGCGGCACAAAACAGAGACAATCCACTGCTCGCGCACATTAAAGCATTACCACAGTTCAGTGGTTTAACGTCAATATGGGTGGCATGTGAATTTAACGGTATGAAGCTAATACGCAAATATTTAAAAGAGCGTTACGACTTACCCAAAGCATATTTTTATACCTCTAGTTATTGGCAAAAAGGCCATTCAGAAGACGAGCACAAAGTTGCCAAAAGTAATGATACTGAATAGACAGCAGATAAAACGTATTAGCTGTTTTAATAGCGAAATGTGAAGTCGCTATGCTCAATTAGAAACGGCCGATTGTCAGTTAATAAGTTTTCACAGTTGTGATCTTAAAAACCACTAATGGGTTCCAACACTCAGTATTACTTAATGTAATACTGAGTGTTCAGCTAGCGCTTTTTGAACACGTTTCACTAGTTTGAAATGACTGACTGTGTAACAAAGTGTTTTACGCTGTAACATGAACAAGCCACCTTGCGTAACAGCACTCGTTACCAAGGTGAACATTAACTGTTACGGCGACAAGCCCTAATTCATTAATTAAATAGGCTGTGCCAGTGCCATCATACTTTCACGCATAATCGCGGTGTGCTCTGCTTTATCACCGCCTTCAATTTCAATTTGCGCTAGTCGACCTGAGTTTTCGACCACCATGCGACATCGGTCCCAACGTCGCTGTTGAAATGCCGCTAGCCCCTCATCAACACTAACGTCTTTGCATAGCTCTTCTGCCAGAACGATGGCACTTTCAATGCCAATACAAGCACCTGATGCCAAGTGCGGCGTTGTAGCTGCAACCGTATCACCGATCATCACAATACGGTTTTTATACCAGGGTGCTGGCACTAATAAATTGCCTAAAGAGCGGAAATCAATCATCGAGTCTTCATTCAGCATCGCCGCTAACTCTTGAATCATTGGCGCTGAGAATGTAAGCATTAAAGCTCTTAGTTTTTCTACATAATCCGCGGGATCGACTTGTTGCCGCTCTTTTTTATCTTCGGTCAGAAATAAATACATTTGATCTTTAGACATGGGGTTTACACCCACTTTTAAATGCGGGCCAACCCACATCATAGTATTTTCAACATTCGGTAAACGAGGTAACACCGCCCGCCAAACCCCTTGCCCTACATAACGAGGTTCACCTGCTTCAGGAAAATGCGATTTACGCACACTGGAAAACACACCGTCAGCAGCAACAACCAAATCATAGGTGTCCGTCGTACCATCAGTAAAAGTAACATCAACCCCAGTTGCTGAATTAATCATCTGCGTGTAAGTGCAGCCTAGCTTGACCTTAGTACCTGAGGCCCGAGTTTTTTCAGCCAAAATCTTCGCTAACGCCGGACGCATAATAGCGCCAGAGGCAGGAATATCCTTATCGCCGATAAGAGGTGTTGGTAATTTTGCAATGTGAATGCCGTGAGGAGCAAACAAGTCAAGCCCACTATGAGCATGTCCAACTTTTAAAAATTCATCCAAGATACCAATGGTTTTAAAGGCTCTAAGCGTGGCACCGCCAATACTTATCCCTGCACCATCTGTTCGCCAATTAGGATCGATTTCCACTAGATGAACATCAATATTTCGTTTTCTAAACTCAATAGCTGCGGTCATTCCAGAGAAACCACCGCCTATAATCAATACCTTATGTACGCTTGGGTTCATAAGTTGAACTCCTTTATTATTGTTTGGTCAATCCAAATTTCGTTTTGTTCAGAAATCTCAATTGGCACCTTAGTGAGCTTTTGTCCTAAACAAGGACCTTGAATACACTTACCGTTTTCAATTTGAAATAACGCGCCGTGAGCGGCACAAACAATATACTCAGCAACATTATTCAGATAATGATGACGCTTCCAAGGCAGCGTGGTGTCTCCGTAGTGAGGACAGCTATCCTTATAAGCAAAAAGTTTATTCTTGGAACGCACAATGAAAAACGTGTCGCTCCCTGAATGATTCAAGTCGAAACCCTTTGCCTGTTCTTCGGCGAAATCATCAATTACACCTAACAAAATTTTATTCATCGTAAGCTTAAGGCTTTGGACCACCTGGACCTGGCGCCCACTTTTCCCGATATTGCAGTAAAAATGCTTGCGAGTTATCCGGGCCTATCATAGCTTCTCTGCCTTGCCAGGATTCATCATGCTGATCCATATCAGCGTCATATTCCATATTGCATCCAAATGGGCTTTTGAAGTACCAAAACCAATTCGATCCAAAAAGATGACGTCCAGGCCCCCAGAAACTTTGATAGCCTTTATTAACCATATTGGTTCCCGCTTGCACCACATCTGTCGGTCCTGCCATATGGAAAGTAAAATGCTCACAACCCTGCATAAAAGCAGGTGCTTGAATAAAGAAAATAGTGTGATGATCTTGAGTAGCTGCTGGGCGCATAAATGGCCCTACCCCAGTAAATCTATCTGTGGTTACAAACCCCAAGCGGTTTGCAAAAAAAGCTTCAGCTATAACAGAATCTGGCACGAAATACACAACATGCGATAAGGACTGAACCCTAGGTACATCGGTTTTCGTCACGCCCGGTTGATTAATTTCTCGGTTAACATCACCGGGGGCATTAACCCGTTCAGCTTTTTCCGTGTTCGTCGTTCTGATGGTAATTTGAAAACCTAAAACAAAGCCCATGTCGTCAACAAGTTCAAGGCTACCGTCTGCCAGTACCTTCACTTCGCGGTCGGTAAACTCAGCTTTAATGGCGTCTAGGGTAGCTTGATCCTTCACACCATAAACGGTTTTGCGAAGCATTGACCCCGTTGTTAACCCAGCGGGTAACGATTTGTCATCTTTTGCACGTATTTCAATACCTGTTCCATCCAGGGCACTGTAATAGTGTTCATTTTGTGGTGTTAAGCCGTAATCAACTGCAAATTGTTTCGCGGCAGCTAAATCTTCAACACCCCAAATCAGTTTATCGGGTCCAATAATATTCATTGTAAGATCCTATTTTGCTTTTAATTCGTTAAAGGTTTCAGCTACCCAATCGGCGATATATGTCCCTGCATTGGCGCTATTATCAAAGCTCGAATGTTGTACCCCACCTTCACGTTCAGTAAATATCTTCAATTCACGCTTCGGACTGTTAATTAATTGCTCATAGGTTCTCTCTGCCCACTTCAGCGGGATTTGAGAATCTTTAGCACCATGAGTAACTAAAAAAGGCACTTTGATTTTTTCAATTTGACCATCTAAATGCACGTTTTCAGCAATGCGCATAAAGTCATCCATATCTTTAGCTCCCCATACCCATTGCACATGAGTCCAATAATGCGGCACAGGAAAGTCACCTTCTTTTTCTAAACGACGTTTTTGTACATCGCGCCAATCGTGGTTGGCCCCCCACACACAGCCTAAAGCGAGGCGTGGTTCATTGGCGACAGCGCGAGGACAGTAATAC
>NZ_JANQVQ010000319.1 GCF_030730205.1 Paraglaciecola sp. | reverse complement strand
GCAATATCCACATGAATTTTCTCACCGTGCCATAGCACTCGCAACTGTTCGAGGGATTCAATTTGTTCTAAGCCAGAGGGAGACATGCTGACGTATTGTTTTATAAACCCTGCCCGATAAGCGTAGATGCCTATATGACGCAGATAATAATCGCCGATTTCGTCAATCAGGTCTTCATCTAAAAAGCGGGAACGGTCATAAGGAATGGTGGCACGACTAAAATATAAAGCGAAACCCTGCTTATCGGTAATCACCTTCACCACATTTGGATTAAATGCTTCTTCAACATCGGTGATTTTAACCGCCAAGGTGGCCATTTCCGCTTGTTGGTGTTGATGCAGGTTTTCAGCGACTTGCTGAATATTCACCGCTGGAATAAAAGGCTCATCCCCTTGCACGTTAACCACGACCTCATGCGACAACATGCCTTCCATTTCAATTACTTCAGCCAGACGCTCAGTGCCCGATTCATGATGGGCAGCTGTCATACAATACCGACCGCCAAAATCGCTAACAACTTTAGCTATGCGTAGATCATCGGTAGCAACAATCACTCGGCTGGCACCGGATTCAATGGCGCGTTCGTAGACATGTTGCACCATAGGCTTGCCATTAATGTCTACCAGAGGTTTACCTGGAAAACGGGTAGATGCGTATCGAGCTGGAATGATCACGCTAAAGTTCATGCTTGTCCTACTTTCAATTTAGAGTTTTTTTGGTTGAGAAATGTGTGCTACTTCAATAACTGTTCAAGTTCTTCACTGCTGACAGACTTGGCCTCTGACTCAAGTAATACCGGAATGTTATCAACAATAGGGTAAATTAATCGATCAAATTTACAGATAAGCTGTGCATTGTTGGCTTGGTAGACCAAACTACCTTTACAAGCTGGACACGCTAATACATCCAATAATTTTTTGTCAAAAGCCATGATATTCTCTTTTTAATTTAGGGTTAATTTGAAGCATTAATTGTACGTAATTTTGCCAATATCTCACTGGAAAAAGCCGCAGATAATTGCGCTTTTACCGGTAAATACCAACAATCTTGGTGGGCAAAATCACGACATTTTACCGCATCTTTTTCTGTCATAATAAGCACATCGTTGGGTAAATCATCCGCGCTAAATTGATGGTGATCAACAAAACTTATGGTCTTATTTATTTCTAGGGGATAGCTTGCCAATAGGTCAAAGAAACGTTGAGGATGACCAATGCCAGCCAATGCAGTGACGGGCCCGACTAAGCTAGTTACTTTACGACTGAGACGAGGATCTTTTACGTTAATTAGGTCCCCTGCTTCTAGGCTCATAGCGTATTCACTTGGTGCTTGCGTTTTACCATTGATAACGACGAAGTCTGCCTGTTGTAAGCGCCATGCTCCCTCGCGCAGTGGCCCTGCAGGTAATAATAAACCATTACCTAAGCGACGTTTACCGTCTATTACGACAATTTCGATATCTCGTTTCAGCGCATAATGCTGCAAGCCGTCATCACAAATAATGACATCACACTTACATTCTTTAACTAAGAATTGAGCACCGCGAGTGCGAACGGGATCCACGACCAAAGGACAACTAATATGCTGGCGCATTAACATGGGCTCGTCTCCCACTTGTGTCACGATGCTGTGCTCAGTAACGGCCTTGGGATACTGTGAACTTTTACCGCCATAACCACGGGTAAGAACCCCAGGTTGATAACCTTGTTCGCTCAAAAATTGCGCCAAAAACACCACCATCGGTGTTTTACCATTGCCACCTACACTGATGTTACCCACAATAATCACGGGTACTTCAGCACGTGAGGACACTTTTAGGCCAAGCCGAAATGCCAAACGTCTTAATTTGGCGAGTATGGCAAAGAGCAGGGTCAAGGGTAACAATAAGACAATAATTGGCCAATGATACCAGCGCGGTGCATACCAAAGTTGCGTTAGACTAAACATCACTGGTGTTACTCGTCACCAAATTGCATCTTGTGTAATTGTGCATACATGCCTTGTTGGGCTAATAAATCTAGATGATTGCCCTGCTCAAGAATTTCACCACTCTCGATGACTAAAATCTGATCGGCATTTTCAATGGTTGACAGTCTATGTGCCACAACGATGCTGGTGCGATTTTGTTGTAGTTTGTACAACGCATCTTGAATTAATCGTTCTGATTCAGTATCAAGCGCTGAAGTTGCTTCATCAAGAATCAATACGGGCGCATCGATAAACAACGCTCGAGCGATCGCGATACGCTGACGTTGACCACCAGATAGCATAAAACCGTTCTCCCCCACGACCGTTTCTAAACCATCGGGTAGCTGAGTTAAAAACTCCATAACGTGAGCGGTTTTGGCGGCGGCCAAAATTTTGTCGCGATCCACAGGCCCTGTTGCGCCATAAGCAATATTGTTGGCGATGGTGTCATTGAATAACACCACGTGCTGAGACACCAAGGCAAACTGACGGCGTAAATCTTTTAGCGGGATATCTGCTAGTTTAATACCGTCTAAATAAATCTCTCCTTGCTGGTGATTATAAAAACGGGTAAGTAAACTGGCAATGGTGGACTTTCCACTGCCAGAGCGCCCCACTAACGCACAGGTTTGCCCTGGCTTTACCGCAAAAGAAACCTGTTTTAGTGCTGGAATTGTTTTGCCTGAATAGGCAAAGGTCACGTCTTTAAATTCAATACTACCTTGAGAACGCTCTACCTTGTGAGTGCCTCGGTCGCGTTCCACTTCTTGATCCATTACTTCAAATATACTCGAGCAAGCCGCCATCCCCCTTTGAAACTCGCTATTAACCGTGGTTAATTGCTTCAGAGGCTTAAGCAACATCACCATATTCACCACCACATTCACAAAAATACCGGGCGTTAGTGACTCAACCAAATGGGGGAAACTGGCAACATACAGCACAAACGCAAGCGCAATAGAGGCGATAACTTGAATAGACGACACGCTTAAAATGCGGGCAACGACCAACTTCATATTCTGTTGGCGGTTATGATTGTTACGTTGACTAAACTGCTCGTCTTCGAGGTTTTGTCCGCCAAACATTAATACCACTTTATGCCCTTTCAAGGCTTGTTCTACTGAGGAAGTGAGTGAACCCATGGTTTGTTGAATACGTTTACTCACGGCCCTAAAGCGTTTGCTCACGACTGATACAACTACCGCAACCACGGGACCAATCAAAATAAAAATAAGCGACAGCTGCCATGAGTAATAAAACATTGAAATGAGCAAACCAATTACCAGTGCGCCCTCTTGTACTAGGGTTAATAGGGCTTTACCTGCAGCATTCGACACCTGCTCCGTGTCGTAAATCACTTTTGAAATTAAACTACCGGTGCTGTTTTTGTCATGGTATTCCACTGGCAAATGGATGTATTGCGAAAACAAAGTTTGGCGCATGGTTTTCACGATATTGCTACCGATCCACGCCACGGTATAGGTGCCAAGAAAGTTGAAAATTCCCCGTAGAATAAAAATGGGTACAATCAAATACGCTGCGATACGCAAATATTCGTAATTGCCATTGCCAAGACTGTCATCAATAACGGGTTTAAGGCGCGAGATAACGTACACATCGATGGCCGAATAACCAATCATGCCGATTATGGCCACTAAAAACGCTAATTTATAGGGTTTCAAATATTGTTTAAATCGAGAAAAGATCCTTTCTGGATCTTTTGTGACAATGGGTGTTTCAACAGTCATGCAGTATGGGCTTTCTAAAATTTATAAATTACCGCGCTAGTGTAACTGTTTGAAGAAAAATCCCCAACTTTCAAAGGGATCTTTTATCTCAAGTGAGCATTAAACGTTTAAATATGGCACTTTTTACTCAAGCTTAAAGAGATATACAAAAGCAAAATTGCTTTTTAAGATTAAACACTATTTGAATCGCGTGCATTGGCACTATGGCTCGGTACGCGCTTTTGGAAAGTTAGCATACCAAAATGGATAAATGTCTTGCCGATATGTGCGAACAACAATGGGTTCCTTATGTTTATAAGGAACGATAAAGCTGACTTGACCTACTTCAGAGCTGCTATACAAAGTGGCCGATGAATCATTGTAGCGGCGCAATACCTCCGGCCGAGGAAACGACCAGCGATTCATAAATCCCTGAGTAAAAACCACGTACTGCGGTGAAACATAATGAATAAAAGGCGCGGATGAAGAGGTATTACTGCCATGATGCGGCGCCAACAAGATATCGCTTCTAAGCTTGTCCCCCCATTTTTCAACTAAACGCTTCTCAATACTTGCATCAATATCCCCGGCTAATAAAATGCTATGCTGCCCATCACTTAAGTGAATAACACAAGAACTATTATTGTCATTATGTAAGGTGGGATTGTCTGGCCACAACACAGTGAAACTCAAGCCTTGCCATTGCATAACCTGACCCAAGCGACAAGTGGTATCGGTAGTAAGGATGTGAGCTACGCTTATCTTATTCTTTAACACTTGTAAGCTGCCACTGTGGTCATTATCCCAGTGGCTAATAATTACCTTGTCTAATTGAGCGATCCCCCGCGCTTTCAACAAAGGTAATATAACGCTCTCAGCCATGTTAAAACCGCTTGGATAAGCAGCGCCCACGTCATACATAACAGCCCTGCCCTGTTTCGATATTACTACCGCTGAGCCATGCCCTACATCGAGAATATCGATTTGCCAATCGGTGTTATGTGATGTGAAAGCGTAACTCAAAATAGGCAGAAATAGCACCAAACAAAACCCTTTAATTTTACCGATATTGGGCAACATAAAACAGACAATAGCGGTTAAAAATAGCAACCAAACTGACATTGGTATTGCGGGTAACGACCAAACCGCCCAGCTCAAGGACTGAGTTTGCTGTAAATAGTGCAAAGCTACGCTAAGCAAGGCATCTACCCAATTGAAAATAACATGGGCAAAAGGTGGCCATAGGGCTAAAAATATAACTGCCAGCAAACATAAAGGAACAAGGACTAAGGTTACTAAAGGTACGGCCAACAAATTAATAACCGGAGAAAGCCAGGAAATATAAGCAAACTGCCACGCGATAATCGGTAACATCAATACACTCAGTGCCAACTGAATTTTTATCATCACCTTGAGACTAGAAACTACATTAAATCCCTGAGATTGATGAGGCCAACACCAAAAAATAAAGAGAATAATCAACACCGCTGAAAAACTTAACCAGAAACTCAGACCAAACAGACTTAAGGGGAAGAGAAAAACAAAACCGGAGATACTGAGCAAAACTACTCGACGAAGGCTCAAATTAAGATTACACAAAAAAATACACGCTAATAACAACAAACTAAGCCATGCTCTTAAGGTAGGTAAACCAAAACCTGCCAACGCTGAATACGCATAAGTCGTTAGGACAGTACCGACCAATGCCACTTTGTGAAGATTAATACAGTGAAGTTGATAAAAGCGACTGACTATTAAGCCCAGTCCCCACGCCAGAATAAAATAACTCATGCTCGCAACAAGGGCTAAATGCAAACCTGAAATGGCAATGAGGTGTGCAATACCGGTTGATTGCACTAAGCTCCAATCATCTGTTTCTAGCAGTCCCCGGTAGCCCAAAGTTAACGCTGCTATCCATGCCTCATGTTTCAGGTTTAGCGCAATGAGTTGATTTAAGGCACGCTGGCGTAAACTTGTTTCGGCCAACAATAATGTATTGCCCCTATCGGTTTTGACATATCCAGTTGCACTTATGTTTTCGCTGAACAACCACTGCTGGTAATTAAAGCCCGCTTCATTCGCTAAGCCATGTGGAGGCTTTAGTTTGACCAACAAATATACATGCTGCCCCTGCTGTATGTGCCAAGGTGCATTGTTCCAAGAAAGACGCACTACACGGGGTATCAGAAGTGAATTTTCTGCAATTTTGTCAATACTTAAATTAAATCTAGGGTTCACGACTTGATGATTTATTGACAAGACCCGCCCTTCAACCCAAACAGCTTGTCGGATTTGTGTCAAAGGGAGTTGCAAAGAGTATTGCCAATGGCCTACACTCGCCATCCACGAAATGCCGATAAGAGCAAAAGCATAGGTTCGAGTTTTATTAAACACTAAACCGCATGCTGCTAAACAGAACAGACTAAGTGTGACAGAAACACTGGGTAAATTAGTCCAGTACAGCGATGTTATACTGGCTGAAATAAAAATAAAAAGTTTACTATCCATAGTATGTTGAAATAATAATTCCATCAGAAAGTAAGTATAGAGAATTATCCTGAAAAAGTTTATTAAGCGCTTCTTGCCCAATCCACACACCGTGAAACAACATAAAGTTTTATTGGTTTTTGGGACCTTGTTGCATGATCCAAATTTATGGCATCTAAATCGTCGCTCGGCGGCCGGAGCGTTTGGCATTGGGTTATTTTTTGCTTTTTGGCCTGTCCCCTTTCAAATGTGGTTAGCAGCGGCGGTAGCGATTCCCCTCAGAGTGAATTTACCCTTAGCTGTTGCAACTGTGTGGTTGACCAATCCGTTTACCATGCCCCCTATTTTCTATGGCGCATATTTGGTAGGCGTAAAGGTGTTAGGTGCGCCAGAGCAACAATTCTCTTTTCAATTAAGTTGGCAATGGGTACTTGAAAGCGTAGAAACAATCGGCCCAGCATTTTTATTAGGCTGTGCTATTTGTTCTGTATTTTTTGGTTTGTTAGGGTACTTTAGCCTGAATTACATCTGGCGTTGGTCTGTCATTAAAGCGTGGCGTTTAAGAATCCAGCAACGTCAAAAATAATGTTAATGTTTATTTAGACGTGTCTAGGATCAAGCTTACTCCTAAGATTAAATAAGCTTAAGTAAACTAGTTGACTGGCAAGCGAAACCTGCACTAATTAACCACGACAACGCATCGGCCTCATTAGAGAAACGTTGTATCTGCACATGTCCTTTCTTCTCATGTATTGTTTGCTGCAAAACAAACTCCTTTAAGGCATCATGCTCTAAGATTTCAGCGGCATGCGTCATACCCTTACCCGCGCACCATTTAAACGTTCTTTCTATGACCGGGGTGGCCTCAGGCGTGTGTAATTCCCACTCATCAAAAAAAATCATATGAGCATGTGTAGTGCCAGGTTTAAGGGCGAGTACAGCACGACGCATCTCTTCTTCGTTTCGTAAAGCGGTTTGCAAGGACCACTGCCCCTTAACGTGCGAGACGATGATTTGCCCCTTTGTAAATACCTTGACTTGTCCTTTCATATTCTGCAATGCGTTAGAGAAGTTAAAATTGAGTATATAGTAAAATATTGAAAGCTGAATTGAATTTGGAGGAACTGATTGTAAGTGAGTTAAGTAGGACGTATTAAACACCCAATATTACTAAGTTTTTGGACATGAAGG
>NZ_JANQVQ010000318.1 GCF_030730205.1 Paraglaciecola sp. | reverse complement strand
CTGCTTTGAGCGAATTGCAGACACTCAGAGAACTACCTGATAACTTAAATATAAGTCGGGTATCGACCCTAAAGCAGATTAAAAAGTCATAAGTGTCTTGCTCTATAAATTTGATAATCAACCACTTAACTCGAATAAAGGGGCAACCGTAGGCTTTTTAGTCACCATATTCACCAAGCCACCCGGCGCAGACTGGCCGTAAAGAATACTTGATGGGCCTTTAATCACTTCAACCCGGGACAGGGTTTCTATGGGTTGCTGATAGTGAGACCAATGTTGGTGACCATCACGCAAATAACCGGTAGAGGAGCTTAACTCAAAACCCCGGGAGCTAAACACTTCCCGATTGCGCTGGGTAGAGCCTGGCGACAAGCTGGCATCGTTATTTAGCACTTCACCTAATGTGGTGGCCAGTTGCTCAGCCATAATAATTTCTGGAATTACGGTAACCGATTGGGCGGTTTCAAGCAGCGGTATGTTAGAGCGCATCGCACCTGAGGCATCCTGTACCTGATAGTCATCAAAAGAAGCACCATTGATGGTGATAACCTCCATCGCGTTAGCATTTGTGTTTGCTTCGCTTTCATTTGCTGCACTTGATAACGCCACCAAGCCCAAACTCACACCAACAAAAATCCGATTTAACTGCATGAAAGTTCCCAAATTGTATTCGCAATTAAGATAAGAGGCGCTGATATTAACACAAATGCAAATAGCATCAATTCTTGTTTAAGGGAATTTTCACGACTACTTCACAATGATGGGCGTGATTGTTGATTACTAAAAGGAGAGATAAGCGAGGGTAACGTATTGAAATAACGAATGAACAACGATTACCCGCTTTTGAATTTGTAACCCACACTGTAAACCGCGGCGATTGGGCTAGCATCCGCATCAATGGCGCTAATTTTTTTGCGTATATTTTTAATATGAGTATCGATATTACGATCGGATATGTTGTCCGTGCAGGTATACACACTATTGATAATATCTTCGCGACTAAACACCCGCCCCACATGACTAATAAACAACCAGAATATTTTAAACTCTACCGCAGTAAACTTTAGATTTTCGCCGTGAAGATACGCATCGTAGTTATCTTTGCTCAAGCGAAACCCCTCGTACTTAATGGTGTTGGCGATGGTGGGGCTTGTTCTTCTAAGTACCGTTTTTATGCGCGCAACGACCTCTTTGGGGCTAAAAGGTTTACATATGTAATCATCTGCGCAAAGTTCCAAACCCAGCAGGCGATCTTCTTCTTCTCGTTTAGCAGTAAGCATAATAATAGGTACACTCGAGAAAAGGCGCAGACGTTTGCATATGTCGATACCACTAACATCTGGCAGCATTAAATCAAGCACAACAAGATCAATATCATGTTGCTTGATATAATCCACCACGCCCTGGCCGCTGGTAAAGTGAACAGTAACGTAACCTTGCTGCTCACAATACGCCACAAGAACTTCAGCGATGTTTTCTTCATCTTCAACAATGAGTATTTTTTGTGCTGTCATTTTCTAGCCTAGTAATGAAAAGGTAACCTTTACCTCTAGCCCACCTTGCGGTGAATTATCGAGGGTTATTGTTCCACCATGGGCATCGACAATCTGTTTACATAGGGCAAGCCCTAAGCCCGAACCACCGTGCTCTCTGCTGCGAGATTTTTCTACCCGATAAAAGCGTTCAAATAACTTTTCTTGATCCTGGGGTAAAACGCCAGGTGCCGAGTCTTGTAATATAAGGCAGATCGTACCATTTATTTTTTTGCCGGTTATGATGACTTGCCCGCCAGAATGGGTGTATCGACAGCTGTTTTCCAACAGGTTTGAAAATAACTGTTTAAGCCGATTTTTATCACCTTTTACCATCCATTCTTCCCCATTGTTTAAACTCTCACAGATTAGGGTTAAGCCTTGCTCGGCGAAACGGGCGGCATAACTGTCAACCAATGCCTCTAATAAGCTTGTTAAATTAACCGGTGCAAAGTCATAGGAAAGGTTGGCCATATCGTTATGTGCCAACTGAGCCAAATCATCAACAATGAGATTAAGGTTTTCAACTTGATTAACCAGCAAGGCAATACGTTTCTCGTCGGCTTCAAATACGCCGTCTTGTATGGCCAGTAAATGTGAGCGAAGCACCGTCAAGGGCGTTCTTAATTCGTGGGAAGTATCTGACACCCACTGTTGACGCATTTGCTGATTTTGTTCCAGCGTTTGAGCCAACTCGTTAAAATTATTAGATAAGGTCCCTAACTCGTCTTGGCTAGCCGGTATTATTCGGCTGCTAAAGTTACCTTTGGTTAACGCATCGGTACCGCCTACGATCTGCTTAATAGGTTTGATTAAATGGCGAGACAACACAATTGCCATAACAAAAGCCAAAACCACAACCCATAGAGTGATCACGAAGTAATTATTAAACTGAGCGGTTAAAAATGCTTTTGCAGGGCTTGCCTGGATAAACCGAGAAGGCACAAGACCTATCCAGCCGATAACGCTATCATTTAGCAAAATTGGCTCTATATGGGGGTTTTCATCTAACTTAGCTCTGCCCACGATCACCTGTTTATCTTTGTTATACAAGCTTATTCGCTGCCCCGTTTTAAGCGAATCTACAGGCCCAGACACACTCGTTTTTTTTTGCGGCTCGACGATAGCCCGCCACAATTGCATGTTTTCTGCTATTGACTGCCAACTGCCCAACTCCCGATAAAATTCAGTGAGTTGATACTTAATACTGGCAACGTGATTTTTTTCCTGTTGTTCCACAAAGTCGTTAAACCCGGTGGAGAAGCTCATATATAAAAAACCAAACATCACGCCAACAAGAGCAATGTTGGTAACAAAAAAAGCTAAAAAGAATTTATGGATTAGTTTCACAGGTTTAAGACGCTTAGCGAAGATAGCGTGATATCCGTATTGCAATGTTGCATATTGATTATGTACCTACAATTCATAAAACCCAAAAGCGTATCCCCTTTTCGATACGCTTTTAGTGGTTAATCGTATGACAAGGTTAAAATGTAACTTTGGCTGTGTCACCAGGGCTAAGCAATTGATACTGGGGCTTCACAAAATTTGCATGTACTGTGCCCAAGGTTTTAGGGAACGATAAAGCAAGTTCATCGACGCGACTAAACCGGTGTTTTGCTTGGAATACAATTTCCAAATCGTGAACATCATTGCCCCCAAGAGGAGTAACGTCCACTCGTTGAAAGGGAATAGCCTGGTTATTAATACGCAATACCATTTTTTTCTTAAGTGCTTTTTTCATATAATTTTTTAGCTCAACAGCGCTTAAATTTTCTGGCATTACCTCATCAATATCGCCCATAAGCCACGCTTGCTCACTTTGAAGCGCCAAGATCAAATGCGTGGTATTGGTATACACCTTTACCTCTACTTGACCATCTCGCAAGGTAACCTGTGCCGTGGTTGCTTTTAATTCGTGGGCTGCAAGGTAAGGGCTTACGCTGACAATTATTGCGACAAAAAGCAGCCAGGTTATTTTAGTGATTACATTCATACAATGTGCCTTAATGCTTTGCCAAACATATCCATTATTCTATTTGGGCTGCACGATAGTGGCTTTACAAATGAGGGTGTTATCGGTTTCCAGATCCTCACCCCAGATAAACTTCGCGCTTTCGTCCCAAACAATATCGTCATAGCCATCCTTTGGCCCCACAGATGCGGAGTCGTGCTCAATCGCATTGGGCCAGCCACTGTAATCAAAGTCGCTTTTCAACCATCCCTCCGGCGCCTCTTTCGCCATAAAGGTGCAATACCCTTCTCCGGCCACAGGATTTGCTTCCCCTTCACATAATTTATTCAGTGGCGCTTTGTGCAACACCTCACATTTAAAGGCTTTATCACTTACCCCAACCACTCGTTGGGTGTCGGTATCGGTTATCTGCATGATAAAACCCCCATCGCCCATTTGCTGATTTCTGGCGCCAATGTATTCAAGGCCCGTATCATTTTGCTTAAAGTCTTTAATGATCAAATTAAGCTCAATAGGATAATTGGCAGAAAACGTAATACTTTCAGCATTAAAGGAACGCTCAGTGGTAATGGGAACGGAATCCTCAATAAGTAATTGTTCGCCAATGTAGGCGCTAAACCAGTTGTCTGCCCATGCCTCAAGTTTAAAGTGGTGTTCACCGGTAATTTCAGGGTTGGCATTTTGTTTTGTCGTCGTTGCAGTGTGTTTATTAGGTAATGACCCTCTACAAAATGTGCCCGTTTCTACCTTACCGCCATTACTAATGGTTTTTTGCGTAAACTCGTAGCAGTCTTTTCCCTCTCGGGCGGGACGATACGTAGTGAAATACTCCTCCCCCTTGTACGAATAACGCATGGTACGACTTCCATCTTCAGCAATGGTATGGGTAAGGTTTTCAACACTGCCTCGGGGTGGGCGCAGGTCGGCGCGAATTCCCTGGGTATCGCCATTTAGCGGTGCCACTCTGGGTAGTCGGCTTGTGTCCACTTCGCCCACTAAACACTGAATAATGTAGGGCGGTGTAGTCGAGGTTTGGTATCGATACCCAAACGTGGGATCTGACTGTCCGTTACACACGTCAAGCTCCCCTTTGGCAATTGGGCTTCCGTCTGGATTATTATTGCCATACAACGGATAGCCGTCGTAACCCCACCCAATAATGGCATCACTCCCCTGGTTTTCCATTGCATCAATCATACAAGTGGGTGCCGCATGATAGTGATAGTCATCCCCCCGTCCTGCATGGCCTCCGCATATATCCAGTTGCCCCAACACCACAGTGTCGTGCTGCTCATCGTAGTTGTTAACGTCTAACTCTCCCTGAGAAGAATAGTCGTATATGGGCACACCATTTACCGCCACACCCACAGCAGCATCAATGGTGGTTACCGATTGAGCCTTTTTGGGGTGCAGCTTAATAGGAGCCACATAATCTTTCGCTGGCACAGGTATTTGCTCGTTGGTCGAGGTGATGCCAGTCATCATTTCGTGTTCAGGGTACGTTGAAGAGGCTACGTATGCGTAATTTTCATCGCAAGTCACCGATACGCTTTCCCCAAAGCCAGCCTGGCTAATAGATTGCTTGATTTGAGTACATCGTGGTGAATCTACATTTGCCGTTAGGTAAGCAGAATTCAGGGATGTTTGATCATTAGGCTCGGGTTTTCTATTTGGCTTGGGCCTATCACCACCGCGACCACGTCGCTCGTAGGTCACCGACATACTGGCAGAGCCAAGGGTTATATCTTTTATGGCATTAAGCAGTGTGGCACGGTCCACTGTGGCATTGGGGTTAACAATGACAGGCGCCGACAAAGCATACAAGGTATAGGTATAGCGTTTCACCCCCGGCCCTTTAGAACAAGGTGGCGCGTACTGATTTACATTATTTACGCTGTTCGAACCGACATCACCGAGGGTTTCCCCTGCGTCGATATGGGTTTTGCTAGCTGGAATATTGTAGAGCGTCCAATACCAATGCATGCCCTCTGGTGCTTCATGATCCATAATTAGCGCATAATATTGCGTATCTGTGGGAGCGCCATGCCAATTTAACGGTGGGCTAATACCTTTGCCATCACAGGTGTAAACCATTGGTAATTTACCGTCATCCCCCACTGCCGGACTATCTAGCGTAAATCCCTGCTCATTTACTTGGGAACTCTGACTATCGCAAGCAGTTAACATGAGACAGCAAAGGGCACTCAACCAAACCGCATTCATTGTTTTCATCATGTAAAACTCCAAAGCTAGAAAAACCTTAACCCATTCGCGCCATTCACTATAGCGGACAAATGTAGAGCAATTATGTAGTTATACACCTTGTTTGCGTATGTTGCGTTTTACCAAAGGGAAGAGCCTGTAGTGGTCAAATAATTTTGGCCACCTGATTAGAGGATAAAATCTGGCTTCATGCAGAAAACGAATGTCTGCAACTAAGGCAAAGTAGAGATTCATGTTGTCCTAAATTGTTTTTGAAAGCGGCAAAATAATTCAATTTTGCCGCGTTTATTTCCCGCCAATGTACCTAATTGCTGAAGCCAAACTCACTAAACACTTGCCTGCAAGATTGAAGCGCCAAACGCTCGTAACGTATCTTCCTCAATTCTTCACGAATATAGCTTTCCCTCTGGGGCGATAACTCCAATAAGATTTGCAGGCCGTTTTCTCTGCCAGCCAGCATGGCTTCTTGGTCAATGAACTGCTCTAGCTTTTGAGTGATGATGGCATTCGGTTCAGGCGTTAATGGTGGGCTTTCTGGAACAGATTGTTGAAGCTGTTCCTGTTGGGAATTTTCTGTAGGGATTGAAAATAGCAACGGAGTGGCACCTGGTTGCCGCGTGACAACGATCTTGCCCTCATCAGCCAGACTCAAACTCACCCTATGAAAAACCTGTTTTAAATTTTTGCGATTGTACTCCTGTAACCCAGCGTGATCCGCGAATAGCTCCATCAATTGAGTGCCGGTCTTGGGGTGGCCATCTGCCAGTGTCGCTTGGATAAAATTCACAACTTCCTTTTTTTCGGTTTGTTTCATTGTTATCGCCTCAGATATCTAAGTTTTCTGACGCCTCAAGAGCATCCTGAACGTCAATTCCCAAGTAACGGACCGTACTTTCAATTTTTTTGTGGCCAAGCAACAGCTGAATAGCACGGATATTTTTATCGCGCTTGTAGAGGATTGATACCTTGGTTCTGCGCATGGAATGCGTGCCATAGAGACTTGAATCTAGCCCGATCGACTCGACCCATTTATGGACAATTCGATCATAAGCACGGGTCGTCATGTGAGGAATACTGTGTTTTCGGGATGGAAATAGAAAGTCATCGAACTTCAACGTTTTCAATTCGACCCAAGCTTTGACGGTTTTACGTGTCTGAGGTGTGATCTCGAATTGGACTGGTGTTCCAGTCTTTTGCTGCACGATACTTGTTCTGGCCAAGACCTCCCCTGATCGCATCACATCAGAAACTTTGAGCGATACTAAGTCACAGCCGCGTAACTTGGAATCTATCGCTAAATTTAGTAATGCCAATTCACGTGTGTTCTTTGCAATTTCCAGCCTGGTTCGAATAGCCCAGATCTCTTGCTGCTTCAATGGAGCCTTCTGACCGATGATCCGGCCCTTATTCCATGCAACACGTTTTTCCATGATGACCTCCCGATTTTTTGAGAAACCATAGGGTGAAGTCACTTGGTATAGATGCAAAGCTCTCTAAAATAAAGCTCAAAAAACACACAAAATGAGGAAAGCTTTTTCAGTGAATTCCGCTCTGCATTCGAAAGCAGACGTTCGATGTAAGAAACTGAAATGTCAGGAATTGGCACCTACCGGAAAGAGCGAAAATCGGATATTTTCCACGCGCGATTTTGG
>NZ_JANQVQ010000317.1 GCF_030730205.1 Paraglaciecola sp. | reverse complement strand
ACGTAATCTGCAAACAGTTCCAACGAATATATTAGAAATAACCTTACTCGTTAACATTTATGGTAAAACCTAACAATTCACGCACAAAGTCATGTATTTCCAACCCGTGCATGAATCGTTATTTTTTAACTTGCTTCAAGCTTCTCTGTATTAAGTTACTTAGCTTGGGGTAAAAACCCTTACGCACAAGCCAATAGCAGAGTTTGTGCTTTAGTGACAGCTTAACGTCGCCTCTTCAGCCATTTGTGGAATAAAACCAATTTCCGAAAGTGATACTTGCATCGCGCCTTCGGACTCTAAAGAAAACGGCGATACTATGCTCTCAAATTTAACCCCTTGGTCAGCAAAACACTTTAAGTCAAAACTAAGGCTTGCCCATTCACCCATTGGCAGAGAGTTAAGCAGTGTAGTGACATCTAATCTTGCACTGCAACTGCCTAGTTCGTCACCAAAACCTTCACAGTTCATGGCGATATAGACTTTATCCGTTGGTTTGTTATCCACCTTGATTAACATGGAGAGGGCACTTTTAACCAATACATCTTTTGAGACATCTTCGCGAAAATGACTTTCACTGACTATTTTTACCCCCGCTAATTGCTTTCCCTCTAGCGTTAAAGAGAAAGCGTCCTCTTGGACTTTTCTATCTACGGTACGGAAGCTTAAACTTGCAAGTTTATGCGCGTTGGAGTTAACCACAACTTCCTCTGAACCTGCAAATAGGTGCATTAACCAGGGTTTATGCATAGTTCCCGTGTATAAACTTCTCTCTTTGACCTCAGCTAAATTTAACTCAACATGTTCTGACAAAGTATCGTTTAAAGTATTTTCATCCTGATAGCTCAGACCAAATCCATAGGGTAATAAAGGCGAATAATCATCGTCGCCAACATTCACAGTGGCTTGATCGGCAAACTGTGGCCAAGAATAAGACAACTTACCTTTAAAGTCATGCTGAACTGAGCCATCCGCATTAGCCAAAATGACCTCAGCTACACCATTACCTTCCGAGCCAGGTAACCAAGCAGCAACCAAAGCATCTGAAGCATTAAGTTCAGCATTGATCCACATGGGACGCCCAGAGATGAATATTGAAACCACGGGAATACCTTGGCTTTTAAGCTTTTTTAATAAAGCCAAATCGCGTTTATTACCTTGCTGATATTCGAGGTTTTCTCTATCGCCATGACCTTCGGCGTAGGGCTCTTCGCCAAATACCACAATAGCAAGGTCAGGTTTAGTGGCAAATTCACCATCAACATTAAGCTGTATTTGTCCACCGGCAGCTTCTACTTGGGTTTTTAAGCCAGCAAAGATTGAACTGCCACCAGGGAAGTCTGCATTGGTATTATTAGTACCTTGCCACGTAATGGTCCAGCCGCCTGATTGTTTACCAATATTATCTGCTGCATCTCCTGCCACTAAGATTGATAGTGATGGATCGATAGGTAACAAGTGGTTTTTGTTTTTCAGTAGAACCAAAGATTCTCTCACCGCTTGGCGCGCAATATCTCGGTGCGCCTGCTGGCCAATTAACTCGGTTTTACCTGAAAATTTACGGTTGGCTGGATTGGGTTTTTCAAATAAACCTGCACGTACTTTTACCCGTAAAATACGGGTTACGGCATCGTTGATGCGTGATATACCAATAGTACCGTCTTTGACTTGAGCTATGGTATTTTCGTAGAGGGGTTTCCAAGCACCGGTTGGCACCATGAAAATATCTAAACCCGCATTAACAGCTTGTGGGCAGCTTTCATTGCTACAGTTGTTGACTTGACCATGGCCATTCCAATCTCCAACCACAAAACCATCAAAACCCATTTGATTTTTAAGCACATCGGTTAATAAATAACGATTGCCGTGGACTTTGTCGCCATGCCAACTATTAAATGAGGCCATCACTGACTGGGCACCTGCCGTCAAACCACCCACATAACCTTGGGCATGGATATCAAATAATTGCTGTTCGTTACTGATATTGTCGCCTTGATCGTCACCCTTAACCGTACCGCCATCCCCGATAAAATGTTTGACGGTACTGATCACACGATTGTCAGATAGAAAGTCTTTGTCAGCTTGGCCTTGTAAGCCTTTTACAATAGATGCCGCATAGCGTCTGACGATTTCAGGATCTTCTGAATAACCTTCGTAAGTGCGCCCCCAACGGTCATCACGTACAACCGCAACGGTTGGAGCAAAAACCCAATCAATGCCAGTAACCATTACCTCTGTGGCAGTAATATTGGCAATTTTTTCAATCAACTCGGGGTTATTGGCTGCCCCAAGACCAATATTATGAGGAAACAATGTGGCACCAATTACATTATTATGACCATGGACCGCATCTGTTCCCCACATGGTTGGGATGTTAGTGCCATCTACGCTGTCATCAACAGACGCTAAATACATATCGTCGGCGAGCTTTATCCAATCATTAGCACTTGAGTGTTTATTATTATTGGGAAATGCGCCGCCACCATTGAGATAAGAGCCAAAACCATATTTGCGCATGTCTTCAACCGTGATGTCTCGGATCTCTGGTTGAATCATCTGCGCCACCTTTTGCTCCAAGGTCATTGAAGCCATCAAGGCGTGTACTTTGGCTTCGACTTGCTGATCCTGTTTAACCGCAATATCTAATTTGGGCCATATGTCAGCGGCGCGCTTTTGCTGGATATTTTGTGCGGTACTTTGTTCATTGCTACAAGCCATCAGTGTAAGCACGAGACTTGTTAATACGCTCGATTTTATTAATTGTTTCATTATTGATCCCAAGAAGGTTTAGTGATTACTCGGCTTCCAAAAAGGCCGTAATAAGCGATATACAGATAACAAAAAAGTGGCAAGATAAAGGCTAATTGCACGCCAACACTGTCAGCCAGTATGCCTTGAAACAGGGGGATAATGGCGCCACCCACAATGGCCAAGCACAATATGCTTGAGCCTTGAGCAGTATGTTTACCCAAGTTATTTACTGCTAAACAAAATATAGTCGGAAACATAACAGAGTTACATAAACCAACTAGCAATAAAGCCCACATAGCAAGGCTGCCAGAAAAGGTAATAGTGATAGCCAGTAAAAGGCAGGCTACGGCAGCGTTGAAAGCCAGTACTTTTCCTCCAGATACTTTTTGCATGGCGGCGGCGCCAATAAAACGCCCTAGCATAGCGCCTCCCCAATAATAACTTAGGTATTTAGCAGCCTCGGCTTCTTCTAGTGCGGCAATATTGCTTTCACCTAAAAAATTAACTAAAAAGCTACCAATAGCCACTTCGGCACCGACATAAACAAAAATACCCATGGCACCTAACACTAAATGGCGTTGTTGCCATGCACTGCCTTCCAGTTTTTCTTGCTGGCTCACTTCTGCGCTTGCTATGTGGGGCAGTTTAATCCAAGCAAATATAGCGGCGAGCAATAATAGTAGAGCGACTAATACTAAGTAAGGCATTTGCACTGATTCAGCAGACGAATTATTTGCAAGCGAATCTACCGCTTCATTTAGGATCAACAAGCCACCTAAATAGGGAGCAATGGTAGTTCCCAAAGAATTAAAGGCTTGGGTAAGAGTGAGTCGTGAAGACGCGGTTTCAGGCGGCCCCAATAAGCTGACATAGGGATTGGCTGATACTTGTAAAACAGTAATGCCAGAAGCTAATACAAATAAAGCCGTTAAAAATAAAGGATAGCTGTGGCTTGCTGCAGCAGGATAAAACAATAAGCAGCCAAAGGCGGCAATCACTAAACCCACCACAATTCCTTTTTGATAACCTATAGCTTTAAGTAACTTACCGGCGGGTAATGACACAAAAAAATAGGCGCCAAAAAAGCAAAATTGGATCAACATTGCTTGCGTATAATTTAAGCTAAAAGCCGCTTTTAAGTGTGGAATTAAGATGTCGTTTAAACAAGTGATAAAGCCCCACATAAAAAACAGCGAAGTAAGTACAGACAGTGAAAATGAATACCCGTCTTGGAGCTGATTTTTTGTAAACGTATTTGTTGTAATACTAGAAGATGACATTGATTATCCATGACAATATTATTGGTAAAACACATGCCTAGAAGGCCTCTCAAATCTGATGCGAAATTGAGAGGCCTTTTTAGTCATGTCAGTTTGGCATGTATGGCTTTATCGTTTAGAAATTATATCCAAAACGAACACTCCAACTACGCTCAGCTTTTCCAGCAATAGGCGTACTGCCTGCGTACCCTTGCCACCAATTAACATCTTCATCGGTAAGGTTATAAACACCACCTTCGACATACCAAGTATTGTCTACGGTTTCGTATTTCACATTGGCGTTGATCATTGCCCAAGCTTCACGTTTGTCTGAGTAAATATCTAAGTCGATACCTTCATTTAATGCGGACTCCGCTATGTCCCATTTCTCGGTATTGTCTATAGAAGTGTATGAATCATCTTCCCAATGAATATTAACAAAAGGAATTAGGCGGCCTTTGGCACCAAAATCAAAGGTATGACTGAAATTCAGGGTGAATGAGGCTTTGGGTGAGTAGGCTAGTTGATTGCCTTTTAAGTTACGGAACCAAGCTCGTGAGGTATCTAAGGTGCCAGGGATTTCAACTCCGTCTGGGTTAGCAAATACTTGAGCAGGCTCTGGTCCCCAAGCTTTCCAATAATCAGAGGTGATTTCGGTATCTAAAAAGGTTACATAACCACCAATAAAACCACCATTCCATGGGATGTAATCCATCTCTAATTCTAGGCCTGAAATTTTAGAATTTGAGGCATTACGCGTTAAGAAAGTCCCAAAATCTTGCGACATTTCAATCATTTCGCCAGTGCGAGGATCTTCTTGCATCTCAGTGATGGTGTCGTAAATCGTCCACGTAGAGAATTGCTGATTTTTATAATCACTGTAAAAATAATTAGCACGCAAGTTCATCTTGCCATCTAACAAGGTGGTTTTTGCGCCAATTTCATAGGTCACCACTTCTTCACCGTCATAACTGGTGTCAAAACGGGTACCATCAGATTGTTTGATCAAAATATCACCAAGACCACCCCCTTTGTAACCATTAGCGACATAGGCGTAATAGAGGGTATCTTTGCTTATTTGATAATCTAAGCCAATTCTCCAAGTGGTTTTAGACCAACTTTCTTTAATGTCATTTTCGGTATCAACTACTGCACCATCGATGGGGAAATCATAATAATCAACAGGTAGTGCATTTAAATTGGCTCGCACCACACTGGTGTTTTCAATCTGCTCATCTAAAGGACGCGACCAGTCGATGTAGTCCCATACTTCGCCCCACGCAGCGTCGGTATAACACTCGTTTGACCAACAGCCCAGATTTTGTCCGCCTTTGTCTTCTTTTTCGTCTTTAGTGTGTCTAGCACCTAAGGTAAAAAACAGTTTATCGGTGAGAGAATAGGTGCCTTGTGCAAATATTGCGTCAGACTTCACCGTACGTTTGGGTTGCATCCACCAAGACACACCTGCCATGGCACCATGGTATTGGCCTACCATGGAATTGTCTTCACTGAGGTTGAAATAGCCCACTATCCACTGTAAATCACCGCCACCTGTTGACTGTAATTGTATCTCGTGAGACCAAGAGTCATAATCGGTATCTATCCATTTGAGCATTTGATCCCAAAAGTACATGCCTTGATCTAAGTCAACTTGACCTGAGCGCTCCTGACTTTGAAAACCCGCTAAATAAGAAAACTGCATTTCATCGGTGATATCGTAATGAAAGCTTGAACGAAAACTATCGAGGGTTAAATCAACTTTACCCGGAATATTCACATACACGGTATTATTGTCTTCAGTTCCCCATAGGTCGGTACATGATCCCCCGTTAATCTCTACCGGGCGGTCTTTAATTTTTTCGCAATCACGCGACGCTGCGGTACCAGCCCCTTGATCAACATAACGCTCAAATGTTAACTGCCAAGAAAGCTCAGCTTTAGGCGAATATAAGCCTGACAATCTAAAAGCGTATTGATCAGAATTATTATAAAAATCAGCAGGGTCAGCTTTGATAGGTTCATATAAATTATCATTAAAAAAGCTACGATTATCACTGCTACGATCGGAAGGAGTCAGGCCTTCTGCCATGGGCACTAATTGTGACTGATCAAAGTTCAGGTAACGTTGATCCCACTGGTTAGGATCATAATAACCATTTAAATTTGAGTCTCTGGTTTCTTTAAAAAATGCGCCACGTAAGGCAAATGAATCTGAGACAGGTAGGTTGAGCACACCTTTGATGACTTTTTTATTATATTGACCTACTTCTAGCTCTATTTTACCCTCAACGTCATCCAATTTAGGTTTTGCTGAAATGATGTTTAGACTACCTACCGTAGAGTTACGGCCAAATAAAGTACCTTGTGGACCACGTAATGCTTCCACTCGTTCTACGTCAAAAATTAACGAAAGTGCCCCTTGCGGTCTGGGCGAATAGATTCCATCGTAATGCACACCAACTGCGGGGTCACCCCATTCAGTGGTATTGGTTGACCGGACGCCACGCATGGTAATAATCGGCGCTGAAGATTCTCGATCCGTCATAATACTCATGTTGGGTACGACGTTATTTAAATCTTTAACATTGGTGATACCAATTTTGGATAATTGCTCTTCTGTAAAGGCGGAGATAGCAATAGATGTGTTCATTAAATCGGTATCACGTTTTGTCGCTGACACAGTAATACGTTCTAAAATTTCTACTTCTTTTTTTTCTTCAATTATATTTTCTTCTACAACTTCTTTATCTACTACAGGCACTTGCGAAAAAGCAGGTAGAGCAAAGGTTAAATTGGCAGCTGCTAAAGCAACAAAGATTGGACTCGGTTTTACTCGAAAATTGAAATGATTCAGTTTCATATTTTAAGCCTTGTACCTTCAATGCAAAGACAGTTTTGCCTAATAATTGAAAGTTACGTTTTAATATTAGTGTTTACAGGAAATATCAGTTGCATACGCTTACCGACATAGATGCTTTTCACTTTCTAGGTCGTTAGCAAAATGGCCGTTGTTTATTTCCTCGTCCCTTGGCGTGTTAATGAATTAAGTATGTTACTTCGACAAAAATAAGCTGTATTTGTAGGTTTATTGATTACTCCGTCCCTTACCAAATAACATCAACGGCATACAAATTATTAAAATCCATTTTTATTAGCGTCCTAATAACAAGCACAAATTCAAACTTGCAACTTTGTAAGTATGAATAAAGGTTTTTAATTCGAACTTTGCTTTATTTATTTGGCTTGCAGGGGAATTAAAGATGTTAAAAATTTTTATAAAAAAGTAAATTTATTGGGTTAAATTTGTAGGCTCGAAATTTCTAAGTGTTAATTTTTAGAAAATTTAATTAAATTGAAGCGAAAATTGGATTGGTGTA
>NZ_JANQVQ010000316.1 GCF_030730205.1 Paraglaciecola sp. | reverse complement strand
GGGCGTTTACTTCTCAGGGGATACATACTGTTCAGCAGGGTTTGTTTCATTTCTCTCGATCCGAGTTTATTTTTCAGCGGTAATAATACAATTCAGCCATGTCTTCACTTGGAAAATGCATTGGGTCGAGCATTGAGTTAAAATTTGATACGTTTTCACTTTAATGATTTTCGTGACTGCGGCGTTAATCGAATAAGTATGTTATTCGGGCTTAGTTTCTGTATTCCTCACACTGACGGTCTTTTAGGGCGGGTATCACCCAATGCCTTTGATAACCTATTTACTGCCAACGATGCAGTCGTCCTAATAAATAATATCCTTGTCAAATATCGTCAACGAGTTATCTGACATACGTTCAACGAGTTGCTCTGCCAATACCTTTTCATTGGATCGAAAATCAGAAATGCACTGTTGATGAGTTGCTGACTGGTGATTTTCATATGGCAGACCATACGAATTTTAGGAAATATATTGTCACTGGCTCCATTACTCTGTGCTTTCAACGTTTTATGATTTTATGGTATATCGTTTGTCCGTTAAACGGGGCCATCAAACGCCAGTAAGTTGAGTCCTGCCCATGTTTCAAACTTATCACTTCGTTAGTGTCGTTTCGCCATCACCAAGGATACTTGTTTCACCGCTTTATAGCCTACACGTTGTCTGTCTTGTTCTATCGCACAGAGCGCATTTAACGGCTTTTTATCTAGCAACATGATGTCCATTTGGGTTGAAATATCCCATACAGTGCACTGCCGAAATAAGCTCATACCAATGATTGACCATAAGACCGTTACTAAGGGTAAATGGGGTTTTTTAATCGTCGCAACTCCTGCATGTTTAAATCTTTGTTCGATTAATTTTGGAGAGAGTATTTCGGCATACTTGTCGAATGTATGGAAGGTATTGGAAGCGTTGAGGGTGGTGGTTAACTCGTGAGCAAGTTGCAAAAAAAATCCTATGACCTGTGTTCATAGGATTTTTATCTCATTATGCCGATCGTCAATGTATTTTACTTAACTGAGCGGCATTACTCTGTAGAGGCTTTTTTAATCACTGCTGACCAATCAACTTAGCTGAGAGTATCAAACAGAGATTCAAGGTTAAGCCCTTTATGGCCTAACATGTCTCTCAGTCTACGTAATGCTTCAACTTGAATTTGTCTGACTCTTTCTCGGGTTAAACCAATTTCAGCACCAACATCTTCAAGTGTTGATGGTTCATATCCTAATAAGCCAAATCGTCTAGCAAGTACTTCACGTTGTTTGGGGTTTAAGTCTTCAAGCCAGTGAACGATATTAGCGCACATATCTGTTTCTTGGAGTTCTTCTTCTGGCCCGTGGCCACGTTCATCGGCAATAACATCCAATAAGCCTTTATCACCATCGCTACCAATTGGGGTATCTATTGAGCTTATACGCTCGTTTAACCGCAGCATTTTTACTACATCAACCACAGGCTTATCTAAGGACGCAGCGATTTCTTCAGCGCTTGGTTCATGATCTAATTTTTGCGCTAATTCTCTGGCTGCTCGTAAATATACATTCAGCTCTTTGACTACATGAATTGGTAAACGAATAGTACGCGTTTGGTTCATGATAGCTCTTTCAATAGTTTGTCTTATCCACCAAGTTGCATACGTTGAAAATCTAAAACCTCTTTCAGGATCAAATTTTTCTACAGCCCTAATTAAGCCGAGATTTCCTTCTTCAATTAAATCTAATAGGGCAAGACCGCGGTTATTGTATCGACGGGCAATTTTAACGACTAAACGTAAATTACTGACTATCATTCGTTTACGTGATGGCTCATGGCCTTTGAGCGCTTTACGGGAGAAATAAACTTCTTCTTCGGCGCTAAGTAGAGGGGAAAACCCAATTTCTCCTAAATAGAGTTGGGTGGCATCTAGATTTTTAACAATGTCTTCTTGCTTTAGCAGTATATCTTCTAACTCTGTGTCCTCTTCTTTCTCTGCTTTACTAGGGTCAAACTCAATTAAAGCCTCAACATCATCTAGGGCTTCTACATCAACTAACTCGACTTTTTTTTGATTCATTATGGTGGCTCCTGAAAAACTATTGTTGTTACTAATACATCTCCTTGATTCCTTATAATTATTTATTGTTATTTTCTTTTGGGTAAAAATTGCAAAGGGTCAATTGATTTTCCTTTGTATCTTACTTCAAAGTGAAGCTTAACCGTATCGGTTCCACTTTTACCCATGGTGGCAATATTTTGCCCAGATTTAACCCATTGCTGTTCTTTAACTAGAATTTTGTCATTGTGAGCATAAGCCGTTAAGTAGGCATCTGAATGCTTAATGATGACCAAATTACCAAAACCACGTAGGGCATTTCCGGTATAAACCACTTTACCATCGGCTGCAGCCAAAATGGGCTGACCTATACTGCCTGAAAAATCTAAGCCTTTATTGCCTGCTTCTTTAGCTGAAAACATATTTGTAATCGCGTTAGAAGTAGGCCAAATCCACGCTGATACTTGCTCAGGAAATTCACCGACAGGAGGACCATTGGCACCTCCGTTAACATTTTTTTCACTTTTACCATACGCCTGCTTTGGTGGAGGGTCAACTGGTTGATTTGACTTTATTTTTGAGGTCTGACCACGCGGAAGGGCTTCGTTTGCTTTAGATGTCACCTTTTGTTTCTTAAGGTTAATTATTTGACCTGGGTAAATGCTGTATGGAGGTGCAATATTATTGAGTTTAGCAAGATCGCGATAATCGTTGCCTGTGTGCCAAGCGATAGAAAAGAGGGTCTCGCCTTTTTGCACGGTATAGCCATCTCCTGAAAAAGAAGAAGCCTCGTAGTCCCTAAAAGTCTTCCCTTGGTATATTTCTACTACTGGGGCTGGTTGTTTTCTACTAGAGCAGGAAATGAGAAGTAGTGCCAAACAAAGCAACAAGAAACCCTGACTGAGGTTGCCCATATTAGATTGTTTAAACAAAGGTTTGAAGCATAGCATTTTTAAGACAATCACGTTTGAGGTGTGGTTTTATTTCCAAAGCGTTCAAGCAAAACGACAGCCAATACACCTAAGGTGATTAATCCAAGTGTAAGGAGCAAATAAGCAGGCTGTTGGGTATTGGCTTCAAAAGTATGGGGTAATACGTTTTCTTGCACCAGTGGAATCACTTTGCCATGGCGATCAATAACGGATTCGATGGTTATTTTCCAAGGCCATACTTTATTAAGCGAGCCCAACATGAAACCGCCCAACAGTGCCAGAGTTTGTGTTTTATAATGTTGAAACATCCAACTTAGAACGTGTGAAAAGCTAATTAAGCCGGCTACACAACCTGCAGCAAAACAGCTCAATGTGACCAACTGAAACTCTTTGATAGCATTCATCATTGGTGCATACATACCCAGCAGTAATAATATGAAACTACCCGATATGCCTGGTAATATCATGGCGCATATCGCTATCATTCCAGAAAAAAACACAATTAGAGGAGTTGACTCTATGTGCGTTGGCGAAATCATCGTAATCCAAAAAGCGCCTAGCGCACCTATTATAAATGCGATGATAGTGGGTACTGACCAGCGGTCAATGTGCCGTATAACCGACCACACACCTGCTGCTATTAATCCAAAAAAGAATGCCCACAGTAAGGCTGGATAATTATCTAAGAGAAATACCACAAGGCGAGAGATGGTAATCAGACTTACAATGACTCCGCCAAATAGCGCCAGTAAAAAAGCACCGTTGATATGTTTCCACGTCGCGGCGATACCTTGAGAAATTAAAATTTTAGGTGCGCTGCTACATTGCTTTAGCGAAGTGATCAGCTCTTCGTAAATACCTGTCATAAAAGCGATGGTACCGCCAGATACGCCAGGCACTGCATCGGCAGCGCCCATTAACACACCGCGGGCTGTTATTCCCGCATAATCTTTAGTTGTTCTGTTGTTACTCATGGTGTTCCTTGCGTATTGGCGCTGTTAGGTTTAAATAATATTTCCAGGTACCAAAGGAACAAAGCGCACCGCTTCTATTATTTGCGTTTCAAATGATTCTTCGTGTCGAGTGACACATTGCAACTGCTGATTTTCTTGGCCGACAGGGATGATTAATCTTCCGCCTACGTTCAACTGAGCGAACAGTTGTTCTGGGATCCTGCTCGCCGCGGCAGTCACGATAATAGCGTCAAAGGGGCCTTTACTCGCCCATCCTTGCCAACCATCGCCATGTTTCATCGAAACGTTATGAAAATTTAGCTGATTCATCCGGCGTTTTGCTTGAAATTGTAGGGTTTTGATCCGTTCGACCGAATAAACTTTTTGAAATAGCTGTGCTAACACTGCGGTCTGATAGCCAGAGCCAGTACCAATTTCTAATACATTTTGTGGACTATTTTGTGACTGTAAAAGCAATTCTGTCATACGGGCAACAATATATGGCTGTGATATTGTTTGACCTTGCCCAATTGGTAAAGCAGTATTTTGATAGGCTTTATGGCGCAATGCATCAGGGATAAATAACTCCCTCGGAATATTGGCAATAGCTCCTAGCACCTTACTATTGCTGATACCCTCTTGGGCTATGAGTTGGGCGAGGCTATCACCCTTGCGAAACGTGGCTCTCATGTTTATGGCTGTTCCAGAGTCAAATATAGGTTAAATTTATTATTATTATTTTGTGTGAAAATCCGTTACCTAAACACGATGTGTTTAGCGCTTTATACATTGTTATGTTTGTCGACTGAAAGTGCAATCGAACTAGAGTCATGGCACAGGGAATAATATCCGCTTATTGGTGTCCTTACTCGAATATTCGCTAAGATTGCTTAGCTTAAAACAAGAATGCCAATACTCAAAGTGACAGCTCGTTGCTAATCAACTTCATAGTGCTGTTTTATATCCACCAACTCTCTAATCACCGAGGTGGCAAAGGCACCAGCGGGTAAATCAAAACTAATATGCAACTGATTGTCTTCAATCGTCCATCGCATATCATCAGGTAATAATCGTAAGGCACGTCTTTCTTGTTTAAGGCCAAGTTTTTCGAGCATCGCTGTTTGCTCAGGGTAACGGTTTGCGATGTTCTGTTCATATAGACCCGCTTTAACGAGTGAGGGTAGTTGTCCCTGTCCCCACAATGGGGCTGACAACTGAATGTCTCGACTTGCTATACGCTGAACAATCACCTCATCAATGTTTTGAGCACAAAAATAGCTGGCACTGCCGGATAGAAGCATAACGTCACCGTCTATAGCTTGACTAAATAATCCATCTTCAATGCGGTGACTCACAAATTCATTAAATAACCATGAGCGCAATGCCGAAATAGCCATCGAGCGTTTATTGCGATTACGAATTTCTTCGCCGGCTAACATTTTTTCTGCCAGCACTAAATTTCCACCTCGGGCATCATAACGACTATCGCCGAAGCGCTGTGCGCCATAATAATTAGGAACACCGTGGACCGAAATATAGAGTAGGCGCTCACTTAGTTGTCGGGTGTCAGTGATATTGCGTACCACAATATTAAATCGATTGCCCTTAAGTACCCCTGTTCTAAGCTTTTTATCATGCCGAATAGCCTTAAGAACCGCGGCACCTTCTACTTGCAATTGAGACCAGTCAAACTCTGCCTTGCCAGGTTTGTGCACGCTAAACCATTGTTGTGTCACTGCATACTTATCTTTACGTCCTGCATAAGTTACATCGCGTAAAGGTACTCTGGCAAATTTAGCTATTTCTTCTGCCAAAAAAGCAGTGTTTAAGCCGGTTTTTTGCACCCACAAATAGATGTGTTCACCTTGGCCAGTAGGTTCATATCCTAATTTTTCGGTAACTTGGAAGTCTTGTAGTTCAACTTTCAATTGTCCGGTAGCTTGGGGAGCAGGCATTAAATATTGCCAATGCTGAGTTTGCATTAATTCGCCTAGATTGAATGATTGACTATTAAAGCGACTGCATAAGCCGCAATACCTTCTTTGCGGCCAGCAAAACCGAGCTTTTCGGTTGTAGTGGCTTTTACATTGATTTGCGAGGGCTGCGACTGTAGGTCACTGGCAAGATGATGAACCATGGCATGGATGTGAGGCGCCATTTTTGGTGCTTGAGCAACAATGGTAATATCCACATTGCCAATAACATATCCTTCACTTAGCATTAACGCTATGACTTTGCGCAGTAAATTACGGCTATCAACACCTGCTAACGCCGGATCAGTATCAGGGAAGTGGCGCCCGATATCGCCCTTGCCTAAGGCCCCCAACAGTGCATCGCACAAAGCATGAATCGCTACATCGCCATCTGAATGGGCCAGTAAGCCTTGTGCATAATCGATTGATACACCACCAATTATAATAGGGCCTGAACCGCCAAATTTGTGTACGTCATAACCATGACCTATACGCATATTCATGTTTATTTTGCTTCCTTGAGTAATTGGCTCAAATAAAATTCTGCTAGTAACAAATCTTCATGTTGGGTGATTTTGATATTGGACGCTCGACCACTGACGAGCTTTACTTGACCCCCAAAGTACTCTATCGCCGAAGCTTCATCAGTCATACTAATTTGCATTTTTTGCGCCTTACTGAGAGCGCTGGTCAGTATTTTTAAAGGGAAGAGCTGCGGGGTTAAAGCGTGCCAAAGATGGTCTCGTGATTCTGTTTTGACCACTAGATGCTTTGGATTACCACGTTTCATTGTATCTCGAACCGGTGTCGCTAGTATGCCACCAACTTGGCCGTGCTCGGCTAATTGTAACAAGGCGCTAAGATCATCATGATGCAAACAAGGCCGTGCTGCATCATGCACCAAGACCCAAGTTTCATTGCTATTTACCGCCGCCAAGCCAGCTAAAACTGAATCACTGCGCTCGTCGCCGCCTATCACCGTGGTGATTTTAGGAGATTGAGCAATGTTAAGTTCTTTAAAATAGTGGTCTTCGGGATGCAATACAACCACGACCTTAGCAATTTGCGGATGAGCCATCAAATTCGATAAGGTGTGTTCGATGACCGTTTTTTCTGCAATAAACAAATACTGTTTGGGTACCGCTGCCCCCATTCTTTTACCGATCCCTGCGGCAGGTACGACTACCGTAAATGTTGAATTTAACGTCATGGGTAATTAATTTTCAGCTGGTAAAATACGATAAAATGTTTCGCCTTGTTTGATCAAACCAAGATCGTTGCGCGCTCTTTCTTCAGCAGCTTCAAGTCCAATTTTAAGATCTTCAATATCGGCTTTTAACAAACTGTTGCGTTGCGTGAGATTAGCATTTTGTAAGTCCTGTTCACGTACCTGTTTTTGCATACTTAAATAATCTGGAATACTATTTTTGCCCATCCACAAGCGGTACTGCAGCATACCAAGAAGGCAAAGTAACAAAATTGTTACCCATCTCATGACTTTGTCCTCCTCGTTAGCGAATAGAGCTATTATGCCGAGCTTTTAAACGATCCTCCAGTGAAACGGACTACAGAAGACTCGTAATGGGTAATAATCTATTATTTTGTGCAAAAATGCGTTTAACTAATATTAATCCGATCGTCTTTTCTAAGTAAAATAATTAGGTATATCAATGCAATAGGGGGCAAGAAGGCAAGTATAAATCCAGCAATGGCACACCAAACCGGATTGTTAAATTTTGTGGTGGCTATTTTGTAACTCACCCATGTCACGGCAACAACAAACACAGCAAAAAGTACCCCAAGCACCACACTAAACATCTATTACTCCCTAGTTAAGCTAAGTTGTTCTAATGGTGGATAGACATATCATTTAGCAAACAAATGTTTTACTGGCACTAAAAGCGCTTGGTGCATCATTCGTATAGCGCGCACCAAGGGCAGTAAAAGTGCATCAGTTACCAAATAATTTCCCTTTCAATTTATCTTTCAGCTTGTCCTCAAGCTCATTCTTTTTATTGTCAACCACACTGTTCATTTTTGAATTTAACATTTCTTCTAGGCTTCCCATGTCACCGTCTGCAAGGTTTTCCCAGTCTAACCATTCACTTAATTGTGCATCTTGAGTCCCCAACGCGCTCTGCATCTGAGCGTTCAACTTAGCCTTCAACTCATCTAGTTTACCCTGTTCTTCTTTACCAATGTTGGTCAACAAGGCACTACCGAGTTGTTGATTCAGGTCAGAACTAAAAGATAAATCTAAGTCTCCTATTACGCCTGCAACATCTGTATTGAGGGTTAATTGGGTGAGTTGTGCCAAGGTGTTAGCAATAATATTGGTTATCTTATTACTACCTTGTGCTTCCATGCTTAAATTGGCTAAATTGATTACGCCTTCACCACTTAGGGTATTTTGGTTTACCTTAACGTTACCCTTACTAGACACTATGCCTGCAAGCAATTTACTGCTTAACTTATCTTGATTAACTAAATCAATATTGCTGAGTTTTAGCCCTGCTAACTGCCAACTTTGCTGAGCGGAAACGCCACTGTCTTTTAGCCAAAAATCACCATCTAATTTAAACGATTGCCATAAACTGCTCTTGTTTGAGTCTATTTTAAACGTGGTCGCACGGCCAATGATGTCGTGTTGATATGTAATGTTGTGCCAAACGCTTAGGATTGTTTCTTGTTGCCAGCTAATAGAAATGTCGGCATTTTTTATCCATAGTTCGGGTAAGCCGCTGCGGTCATCAAAACTAACCCAGCGTCCAGCTGAAACAGCCTCTTCTGTTTGCTGTTGCTCTTTGCTTTTTAACATCGGTGCGACAATATCAAATGCCGCTAAACCGTACTCTGTCCACTGTGCCGCTTTTTCTCCAAACACCAAGGTAGTTACGTCATTTATAGCACCCGCATCGCCCGCAACTAGTGATTTTAGTTGTTCATAATCTTGTCCGGGTGCCGCTTTTAACTGCGCTATTTTGGGTGAAAGATCTTGTTTGGCTGCACTTACTGAATTTTTAAAATCACTCAAGACTTGTTTGTCAACTTTGATTTCTTTTTTCAATAAATCGAATTTTTCTTTGGCAGCTAATAATTCTGCAGGGTCCTTGTAATTTGTTTTAGACAGCACTTCGATTTGTTTTTTGTACTCCACGAGTTTGTCTTTACTGGGTAATTTTTGGTACTCACCAGCTATCGTGTCTTTGTGTTTTTGATAGGCCGCTTGGGCTTCTTCAATAGCACGAGTGGTTTTTAGGGGGGAACGAGCCAATACTTCGTCAACACTGGGTAAATCGGCTTTGCTTGGGAACAATTCTTTTAATGCCGTTTTGGCTGCATCAGCACTATTCACTCTGAAAACTTCACCTTCTGACGCCCGTTCAGTACCAAACTGAACACCACTGACAATAAGATTATCAATAATCACTTTGCGTAAAAGCAGAGGAGACAATTCAATATCTGCGCTAATTTTAGCGGCCTCTAATTGATTGTTGGTAGGTTTATTCGGGTCCGTAAGTTGCACGCCAATCAAACTAATGCCAAAAGGTGAAAAGCTATGTTCAGCACTGCTGATGTTGACCTCAGCTCCAGTCGCTACTTCTAGCCCTTTTTGGGCTGCAAGTTTTATCCAAAAATCAAAAAAAAGAATAATGATGGCAGCAATAAGGCCGGTGATAACAAAAAAGGCGATTAAGCCTGGCCATCTGATGATATTTTTCATTACCTTACTCTCCTAATCCCTGATAAAGACGATAAAAATTGCTGCCTTTTATAAACTGTACAAGTTTAATTTTATTCACCCACACCATGACTTTTTCTCGGTATTTAACCACCAAAAACTGACTTATTAGCAATATAAAGGGCGATAACAATAGGGCTACAATAAGGCTACCTAAAGTGAGGGTATGGTAAAACTGAGTTAGTTGGCCAACAGTATTGCTATAGAACGCTGTCCACATCGGGGTCAAGCTCTCGGCAGTTAATAAAGACTCACCTACCGATGACATAAAAGCATCTAAGGGTAAGGTGAAAATTGAAAACAGCGCCCAAGCAACCAAAAAACTCGAGAGATTGACTCTAAAAAATAGCACCGAAAATAACAGAATTAGGCTGTGTAACCCTAAAATTGGCGTTAGCCCCATAATCATGCCTAAGGTGAAACCAAAGGCGAGTTGCCAAGGACTTGAATCTGAATTTAAAGCTTTAAACAGTTTGACTAGTAAGCCCATCGTTCTCTCCTTGTAGGGGTAAAGACTATTGCGGGGTGGATCTTAGTGCATCATTATTTCGTCAAACACAATAAATCCGCCGAGGGCGAATAACAATAGTGCAGACAAACGATTTTGCCATTGTTGAGATTTAGGATGAGTATTCATCCAAGCTCCTATTTTACCCGACAATGTTGCCACACAAAGGTCGCACAGCAAACCAATTACCGCATAAATGACGCCCAAAATAATCAGTTGGAGCCTTACATTGCCGTGTTCGGGGTCAACAAATAACGGTAAAAACGCAATAAAAAATAAGGCTGTTTTAGGATTTGTTAGCTCTACAACCAGGCTTTGTTTAAAAATAGCCTTGTTGTTTAGTCCCTTGAGCTCTGTCGTGTGTTCAGTGGCCGGTTTTGCCAAGCGTATATACTGAGTCGCTAGGTAAACAAGGTAAGCGGCTCCAAAAAGTTTCACTGAGGTATAGGCCCAAGTTGAATACAAAAAGAGAGCGGCTAAACCAAAAGCACTAGCAATAACATAGATGAATGAACCAATCGCCATTCCGGTCGCAGCGATAACACCGGCTTTATGACCCTGACTTATGCTTCTTGCCATAATATATAAGTTCGAGGGGCCAGGTGCGATGCAAAGTAAAAAAGCAGCCAAGCTAAACGTGGCTAATGTTTCAAATGAAGGCATAGTGGGTGTTACAGCTGAGTTGAGTGACCATTAAAAGCGCGCCACTTTACCTAAGCCGAGGTGAATGTCAATTTACTGCATATTACCTATTCGATAGTAGCGATATTAGGTTTATTTTTACGTCACAAGAACCTTTGCTTGATTCAGTTCGTCTTTGGCACATAAAAAGGAGAAACCATGTTACAAGCTGAACTCGACATGCTGGTATTAAGAGCACAACAAGGTGACGAACCGGCTTTATTGCTGTTGTTTGAACACTATCAACCCGCCTTAGTACAGTTTGCTTACCGCTTGTTGCGTGATCATAGTTTGGCACAGGATGCCGTGCAAAATGCCTGGCTTACTACCTTGAAAAACTTAAGGGCTTTACATAATCCTGTGGTGTTTAAAAGTTGGATCTATCGGGCGGTTAGTTGGTCAGCTAGTGATTTATTACGGCAAGGCCATATTCAGCTGCAGCGCAGTTCTGCACTTTCTGTGGATGAGCTGGTGGCCGAGCAAACAGTCAATAATGATGAGTTAACCCAGGCTTTACAAGGCTTACCTGCCGATGAGTACCAAGCCATTTATTTATTCTATTTTGCGCAACTTTCTGTCATTGAAATAGCGTTAGTACAAGAGGTGCCCGTGGGTACGGTTAAAACCCGTTTATTTCGCGCCAAAGCAAAATTAAAAGTCACATTGGAGAATACAGATGAATATTGATGACAAGATCACCCAAGCCTTAGAGGCAGAAGCAAAGCGCCTAGAGCCCATGTTATTGGACAATAAAGGTTTGTTTAGTCGATTACTGCCCATTTATCGAGGTGGCATGCGCCGTTGGGTCTGGTTGGTGAATGGCCTTGCCTTGTTAACCAGTGCTTTAATGTTGTGGTCAGGCTACGAGTTTTTTGTGGCACAGCACGTTAATCAGCAGGTGTTTTGGGGAGTATGTTTAATTGTTACTCTACAACTGCAAATCGGCTTAAAAAACTGGTTGTTTATGGAGATGAATCGAGCGTCACTAGCGCGAGAAATGAAACATTTAGAGCTGGCTCTATCACAAACAAAAAACAGTTAACGGATTAAGGTCAGCGGCCAATAAAGCTGCTGACCTTTTAGATATTACATCCAGTTGTCGTTGCGACGACGTTTTTTGGGTAAATAAGTGATTACAATCCCAAGAATAAGACTGATAACGGCAACGATCCCGCCACGAGTAAACCATTCTATTTGAGCGGTTTGGTCTTGATCAGCTAACTCAATACTCATCTGCTCGTTTTGACTTTCGATTTCGGTTAACTTGCGTGCCAGTGTCGTATTTTGAGATTGCAGATCTGCAATTTGCTGATTCAACAAATCGTTATCAGTGCGCTGTTGCTTTAATGCTGCGTTTGCATCTTGTAAATTTTGCTGCAAACTGGGGATCTGCTCTCTGACACTAGGTGTTTTGTTGATAAATTCGGCGTCTACCCAACCGGTACGCTGTTTGTCGTCAATAATTTCAATAAAACCATTGTCTCTGTCTTGCTGGAGCATAATTACGCGACTGCCAGCAACGACTGAGCCTAAAATGCGATAATTACGACCAGGGCCAGCGTGTAAGAAGGTAAATAAGTCATCCGAAATATATCGAACTTCACCTTCGCTATCATTGGGCTCTTGGGCACTAACGAAATTGCCAAAAAATGACACACTTAACATAATAAAAAATAACACTAGCTGCTGACGCATAATCTTAAAACTTACCTTTATAATATGAACAAATGGTATTGCCTGACTTAGTGAAAGGCAAGCTTACATTAAAATACTGACGTTAAATGCTCTAATCAGCGTATTTTGTGCACAGTTTACCCTTAAAGACGCTTTATCAAGCAAAGCATTAATCAATATTGGAGATTAAATACGCCTTATGGAAGTTGAAATAGAGTTAAAGCTAAATACTCAAGCCGAGGCAGGGCCCATTATCGCCAAATGGTTGCAAGGACAAAGTAAAATTAAGGTTGAGCACCAAGAAATCGAGTTAAGTAATAGTTATTTTGACACGCCAAATCGCGATTTTAGGAAAAATGATATGGGTTTGCGTATTCGTGGTTTACAACATGAATATGAACAAACCTTAAAAACGGCAGGTAAGGGTGTGGCTGGTTTGCAACATCGTCCTGAATACAATGTGTCTTTGGGGCTATTCGAAACAGAAGAGCCGAGTTGTCCCGATTTACATTTGTTTCCAGCTGATATTTGGCCAACTGGCTTTCATCTTGAGCACATCCAACAAACCTTAGTCTGTCAATTTTCTACGCAATTTACCCGCGAACAGTTTTTATTGACTTGGCCTGATGAGACTCAAGTTGAACTAGTATGGGATAGGGGGGTCGTGCAAGCTTCGGGTTTAAGCGATCCCATCAGTGAGATAGAGCTAGAACTTAAAAAAGGTAAAGTAGAACGTCTATTCAGTTTAGCGAGGCAACTGGCTGAATTAATGCCTTTAGCAATAGGTTTGCAAAGTAAAGCTGCCCGAGGTTATCGTTTGATAGACATGGCCTCAGCACAGGCCCCTGCATTTTTGAAAACGCAACAGACTCTGAGCAATGCGGAAGAACTTAACCAGATTGTTCCTGCCTTGTTACCTGGCCAACTAGCCAAAGTATTAAAGCAATGGCAAAAAATGGATTTGAGTCAGGATCACAATTTGTTAGGCCGTAGTGTTGAGCTAAGCGAGTTATTGGTACTGTTAACGGTCATTGTTAAACGGCTAAATCATGCTAATCATAACGCCGTGCTGCAGCATTGTTTGCATCATTTGTGCACTTTTCAGGATGAACTGAGCAAAAGACAACAGGCTGTAAGCGCCTGTAAGCCAGAAAGTATACAGCAAGCAGAGGCCAAACAAGCATTGCGTGCTTTTGCCTTAGGGAAATCGATGATTTTGTTGCAACTGGATATGATGCAATGGCTCAGTGAAGCTTGAGCAAAAGGGGGATTTCAGTGCAGCGTTTATGCCGCTAATCAGACATGCATGCGTCGCTGAGATCAAAACAAGCATAATTAATAACCAAACAACTTGGTTTGCCAGTTGACATATAGACGTCTATACGGCAAATTGCGCACATGAAAATAAAAATAGTACGCACCACCGGCATGATGATTATTACCACCCTCTCAGAGGTGGTCGCTGGCTAGTGCACAAGCATTAAACAAAAAAGCCCGCGACCTAAAGCGGGCTTTTTTGTTATTGGATGTCGTAAAAATGAAAAGTGCCTATCGCTAGGTATTGGTTAAATAAGTCAAGGAGCAAATAAATGAAGGTGTTGAAGTTTGGTGGGTCATCTTTAGCTGATGCTGAAAAATACTTAATGGTGAAAGACATTAGTATGGCCTGCCACAAAGAAAGTGGCGCTGCGGTTGTTTTATCTGCTCCTAAAGGTGTGACCAATGCCCTGTCATTGTTATGCGACGAAGCAGCCCTTGGTAAAGATTATGGTGAGCTATTCGCCAAATTGAATATGGTGTTGTTCGGCATCTTAGATGAACTTCAAGAGCGCATTCCCAATATTAATCAAGCTAAGTTATCCGACTATGTTCAGCAAATATTACAAGAGCTTAATCAAAATTTAGAAGGCTTTGCCCTGTTAAATTGCGCCCCTGAATCGGTTGTAGCTAAAATTTTGAGTATTGGCGAATATGTTAGTGTGCATATTTTTAGTGAGATACTCACCGCGTTAGGACAACAAAATCAGATTATTGACCCGGTTGATTACATTATCGCTGAAGGTGACTACTTAGATAGCATCGCTGATGTGGCTGCCAGTAAGGCGCGTTTTACTGATGTAGATAGCTCTGGTGATATTGTACTTATTATGCCAGGTTTTGTAGCAGTTAATGTAGAAGGCGAAAAAGTAACCTTAGGACGTAACGGTTCAGATTACTCTGCAGCCATACTTGCTGCTTGCATTGACGCACAATGCTGCGAAATTTGGACTGATGTAGATGGCGTTTATAACGCTGATCCTAATCAAGTCGAAGGGGCGGTATTACTTGATAAGTTGACTTATCAGGAGGCCATGGAACTCTCTTATTTCGGCGCTAAAGTATTGCACCCAAAAACCATCGGTCCCATTGCTCAGCACCATATTCCTTGTTTAATTCGTAATACCCTCAATCCTAGCGCCCCCGGCACGTTAATCAGCAATGAAGCCAGTACAGTGTGGACAAGTGTTAAAGGCATTTCACATTTAGACAATATGGCGATGTTTAATGTTGCCGGTCCTGGCATGAAAGGCATGGTGGGTATGGCCAGTCGAGTGTTTGAGGTGATGTCAAACGCGAATATTTCAATTAGTTTAATTACGCAATCCTCTTCTGAATACAGTATTAGTTTCTGTATCCATGACAAGGACGCTAATCGTGCTTTAGCCTTGTTGGAAGATTCTTTTGCCCTTGAACTTTCGAATCACTTACTTGACCCGATCGAAGTAAGGCAGAAATTGGCAATTGTGACATTAGTGGGTGATGGTATGCGTCACACCAAAGGCTTAGCCGCTAAGTTTTTTAGTTCATTAGCACAGGCGAGAGTTAACAATGTTGCCATCGCGCAAGGTTCTTCAGAACGCTCTATTTCGACGGTAATTGAAATGGATAAAGCCAAAAAAGCGGTAAAAATTGTACATCAAAACTTTTTCTCAAATTTACACACTATTGACGTGTTTTTAGTAGGTTGTGGCACCGTAGGTAAAGAGTTACTTGGGCAAATAGCCAAACAACAACCAGCATTGTTAGACCGCAAAATTAGCGTAAAAGTATATGGTATTGCAAACAGCAGAAAATTGTTACTGCAAGAGGGTGGCATAGATTTAACAGGTGCTTGGGCGAGTGAATTAAGCCAAAGTGCGCACACCTTTACCTTATCAACGTTGCAAAAGTTTGTAGAAGACAACAGCTTGGTTAATCCGGTTATTGTAGATTGCACTAGCAGCGAGTTGATCGCTAATCAATATCCTCAAATGATGTTAGATGGTTTTCACGTCGTTACACCAAACAAAAAAGCCAATACCGCCAGCACCGAGTTTTATCAATTATTAAGGGACACTGCGCAACAAACGAATCGTCAGTTCTTATATGAAACCACCGTAGGTGCGGGTTTACCGGTTATTGATAATTTGCAAAAGTTGATTTACGCCGGTGACGAATTGATTCGTTTTGAAGGCATTTTATCTGGTTCATTATCTTTTGTGTTTGGCAAGCTCGAGGAAGGCTTAAGTCTTTCGCAAGCAACTGAAATAGCAAAGAAAAATGGCTTCACTGAGCCTGATCCTCGTGATGATTTAAGTGGCACTGACGTGGCTCGTAAGTTACTTATTATGGCGCGTGAAGCAGACCTGAAATTAGAGCTTAGCGACATTAAAATTGAACCGGTATTACCCAACTTCTTTGATGCAAGCGGCTCTGTAGACGAGTTTATGGCTCGCCTTCCTGACATAGACAGCTACTTCAACGAAAAAGTACAGCATGCTAAACAACAGGGTAAAGTACTGCGTTATGTCGGCTCAATTAGTAAGGGAAATTGTGTTGTTTCTATCGAGGCCGTTGATGCGAGTCACCCCCTGTATATGATAAAAGAAGGGGAAAATGCCTTGGCTATTCATAGTCATTATTACCAACCTATTCCCTTTGTGATAAGAGGGTACGGCGCTGGTGCTGCGGTTACCGCTGCTGGCGTATTTGCTGATGTATTACGTACTATGCCGTGGAAGCAAAATATCTAATGAGTAATTCAATAATACAACACACATCTCTGACAGCCTATGCGCCTGCCTCAATTGGTAATGTCAGTTTAGGTTTTGATTTATTAGGCGCCGCATTGAAGCCGATTGATGGAAGCTTATTAGGTGATGAAGTCAAAATAGAATCAGCTGAGCAATTTGAATTAACCGTCGAGGGACGCTTTGCCGATAAGCTTCCCGCTGACCCTGCCAGTAATATCGTGACCCAATGTTATCACCATTATTTACAGTGTTTGGTCAATAAAGGTGTTGATGTTGACGCGTTGCCTAAAGTGGCAATGACATTGTATAAACACTTGCCGATCGGCAGTGGTTTAGGCTCGAGCGCCAGCTCAATTGTTGCTGCGTTTCATGGTTTAAATCAGTTTTTTACTGATGTATTAGGTACGACCCCGTTCAATAAAAGTGATTTATTGCTGATGATGGGGGAGTTAGAAGGGCAGATTAGCGGCAGTGTGCACTATGATAACGTTGCCCCTTGCTTTTTAGGTGGCTTAACCCTGATGTCTGAGTACAAAGATCAGGTCGCCTTGCCTTTGCCGTCTTTTAAAAATTGGTATTGGGTGTCATGTTATTCAGGTATTACGGTGTCAACGGCAGCTGCACGAGCTATTTTACCTAAAGAAGTGCCCATGGCCATAACCATACAATTTGGCCGACAGCTGGCGGTATTTGTTGATGCTTTATATCGCCAAGATGAAAACTTAGCGGCAGCGATGATGACGGATGTCATAGCAGAGCCCTATAGAAAGTCGTTATTACCCCATTTTGATGAATCCCGTGAATTTGCAAAGCAGCAGGGTGCTCTGGCTTTTGGTATATCAGGTTCAGGCCCTTCGGTTTTTGCTGTGTGCGATTCATTAGAAAAAGCTACAATTATCAACCAATGGTTGGCGGATAATTATATTCAAAATGACACTGGCTTTAGTCATATCTGCCAGTTAGACCAGCAAGGTGCAGTCGTTTATTGACTCCCTGCTTTTAAAAAAAGATAAGGTAATTAAATTTTGGAACTCGAAAATTTAAAAGATGCTGCAGATACAGCTAGTTTTGCAGAAGCAGTAAAAAAAGGTTTAGGCAAAAATCAGGGTTTATTTTTCCCTAAAAAATTGCCTACATTTGATGATATTGAAACGTTGTTGGCGAAGCCTTTTGTTGAGCGCAGTGTAGAAATTCTGAGCACACTTATTGGTGACGAATTACCTAAAGAAACCATTCAAGGTATTGTGGAACGGGCATTTGTTTTTCCTGCGCCATTAGTCAAGGTCACTGACAATATTTACAGTTTAGAGTTATATCACGGTCCAACACTGGCATTTAAAGATTTTGGTGGTCGTTTTATGGCACAGTGTTTAACTGAAATTGCCAAAGGCGAAAAAATCACGATTTTAACAGCCACCTCTGGTGATACTGGTGCTGCAGTGGCTCATGCCTTCCACGGTATCGAAAATATTGATGTGGTGATTTTGTACCCCAAAGGCAAAATCAGTCAGCTGCAAGAAAAACTGTTTACCACACTGGGCGACAATATTCACACGGTGGCAATTGATGCCGATTTTGATGCATGTCAGCAATTAGTTAAAACCGCGTTTGATGATGCAGATGTGCGAGTTGGTTTACACCTTAACTCGGCGAACTCCATTAATATAAGCCGTTTAGTGGCTCAGGTTTGCTATTACTTTGAGGCCTTATCGCAACTAAGCGCCGAACAGCGCGAAGATGTGGTGGTTTCCGTACCGAGTGGAAACTTTGGTAATTTAACCGCTGGGATGATTGCTAAGGTAATGGGATTGCCTATCAGTCACTTTGTGGCAGCAACTAACCTCAACGATACCGTGCCTCGGTATCTAAAAACCGGCGAATGGGATCCTAAGGCTACCGTCGCCACGTTGTCAAATGCCATGGACGTAAGTCAGCCAAATAACTGGCCTCGCATTGAAGCGATTATTGAACAAGGTTATTTAGATAAATCTGTGCTTAGTGGTGATACGGTTGACGAAGAATATACTCAAGTGGCTATGCGTCAATTAGCGCAACTGGGTTATGTGAGTGAGCCTCATGCAGCGATTGCCTATAAAGCCTTGGTGCGTCATTTGGAGCCGGGTCAAACGGGCATTTTCTTAGGAACGGCTCACCCTGCTAAATTCCGTGAGACAGTTGAAAATGTATTAGGACAGCCTATTAGTTTACCGCAACCTTTAGCGGAGTGTGCTGGCAAAGAGAGCTTCTCTGTTGATTTAGCGAACGACTACGAGGCTTTAAAAGCACATCTCTTTGCACTTTTAGGCTAAGTTACATGGCGACATGGGAAGCGTTATTAGCAGCAGAAAAGCAGCACGCTTATTTTCAGCATATAATCACCTATGTCGCTGCGCAACGAGCAGCTGGAAAGTGCATTTTTCCAGCGCAAGCTGATGTATTTAACGCATTTAAAGTCACTGAAATTAACAAGGTCAAAGTCGTTATACTAGGACAAGATCCTTATCACGGTCCCAAACAAGCACATGGTTTAAGTTTTTCAGTTTTACCTGGCGTTAAGCCACCTCCTTCCTTAGCGAATATCTATAAAGAATTGCTCAACGACGTAACAGGTTTTGCTTTACCATCTCATGGTTATTTGCAGTCTTGGGCAGAACAAGGAGTGCTGTTATTAAATACGGTCCTAACAGTAGAGCAGGGTAAGGCGCATTCACACAGTAAAATTGGTTGGGAAAGGTTTACCGATAAAGTGATTGAGCTACTCAATGAGCACACTTGTGGTACGGTATTTTTATTGTGGGGCAGTCATGCTCAGAAAAAAGGGGCAGCGATAGATGCGAACAAACATCATGTACTGCATGCCCCGCATCCTTCACCCTTGTCAGCGTATCGCGGTTTTTTTGGCTGCAAACACTTCTCACAGACCAATCAACTGCTGCTTGAACAAGGTAAATCAGCCATTAATTGGCAAGTATAACGGCTACAGATTTTAAAGTTCTGCTTAACGTTTGTGAATAATCACCGCGGTACGTAAACGCTCTTTTCCAAAACAAGACATGCTATAGAAATCTTGTTTCGCAATGGGAATATGTTGACAATCTAAAGACTCAACGTCGTGATCATCAGGGTCAGGATCATGAACATACAAATAGTCTTCATCAATTTCTGTGACACATACCCAATGTGGCGCTTTTTTGTCGTCCAATTGATAGGTGCTAATTAAACTAATGACACTGGCCCCTTGTCGAATATGAAATTCAAGATCTTCGGGGCTGACATCTGTAAAACGAACCTCAATATTGGCCTCTTCTACTTGACTACGGAACTGGTGTTCGACGGCTTGCATGATGTCTTTTTTGTGTTGACTGCGTACTCCCCCAATAAATAAGGGACCGGTGAGATTGACGTAAACTAGTACTTCAAAGCCTCTTTTGTTTGCCGCTAAGGCCAGGCCATAAGGATGGCAACCACCGTGGCCTGAGGTCATGTAAATGGTGGTAGCTTCTCGCCAAATATCCAGTTCAAGCGCTTGATTTAAGTTAACTTTCTCATCAATTTTAGCCATGGCCATCATTAGTGAAGACGGACCACAAGTAAACTCTGTGGTTTGTTGATACCAAGGATACGATGTTAGTTGTTGCAACGATTGCTTCTGGCGTACGTTTTTTTGCATGCGCAAGGCATCAGTATTGTCTTCATAATAGGCTTCATAACTACCAAAAATTTTGTAGCCGAGCCCCTTGTACAAATTAATCGCGGTTTCGTTATTTTTTGCCACTTCTAAACGAATAAACAATTTACCGGCTTCTAAGGTTTGTTGTTCCAGGGTAAGCAACAGCCTTTTACCGATGCCTAGTCCTCGAATCTCGCTATCAACCGCAATGGAATACAGACGCGCCAAATGCGTTCCTTTACGCATAATGATCAGGCCATATGCCACCACAACTTGCTTAATCAAGATCACTTGAAACACACAGTTAGGTGCCTTCAGCCAATGTTGAAAACTGCGTTTACTAAGACGGTCGCCGGCAAAACAACGATTTTCCAATGCCATTAATTGAGCCAAGTCCGAGTATTTTGCATCTCGGACTTCTATCGTTTGGGTAGGTGTTACCACCTCAGCCAAATGTTGGTTGAGTGCTTGCAATCTAGCGGCCTCGGTATTCAAGGCGATCTGCAAACTCTTGCATGATGACACGATATAGCTCGTCACCTAAGTACTTGTCTTCAATTTTACTGTCTAGGTTAGGGTTGTCATTGACTTCGATAACGTAAACTTTGTCATTAACTTGTTTTAAGTCAACACCATACAAGCCATTGCCAACAATCTCACAAGACTTAATCGCAGTGGCTAATACTGCTCGAGGGACTTCAAAGGTTGGGATCGTTTCAAAGTTACCGGCATTGTTGCGCTTAGAGCCATGGTTATAAATTTGCCAGTGGTTACGCGCCATAAAATAACGACAAGCATAGATCGCACGACCGTTTAGTACACCAATGCGCCAATCGTATTCGGTATACAAGTACTCTTGAATTAGCACTAAAGCCGATTGCTTAAGCATCATATCTAACTTGCTGGTTAATTCGCTTCTGTCCTTCGCTTTAAAAACACCTAGCGAAAACGAACTCTCTGGCAACTTAAGCACGATAGGGTAACTAAACTCCGTCTCTAAGCGGTCAATGGTCGCAGGGTCAGATTTAGACACAAAGTGCGTTTTAGGTGCAGAAATATTGTGGTAGCTAAAAGCATCGTGCAAAAACACCTTATTGCAGCAACGTAAGATAGACGTAGGATCGTCCATCACCACCATGCCCTCTTTTTCACCTTTGCGGGCTAATTCATAGGTATGGTGCTTGATCGAGGTTGTCTCACGAATAAATAACGCGTCATATTGGTATAACTGAGCACTTTGTGCGGCAGTAAATACTTCGGCATTAATCCCCACTTTATTGGCTGCTTTTATAAACAACTGAATTGCCTTGGCATCGCTTGGCGGTGTTTTTTCATCAGGGTTGACTAATATGCCCATATCCCAGCGAGCGCGCTTCCGACCTGGAGGGTTACGCCACACTTTTAAAGTGAAATGTTCTAAGCTGGCAGTAAATTGGTCCCAAAGTTCAGGGGCAATTTCATTCACGCCAATCGCACTACAAATAAGTTGAGTTTGATGCGCATCGCGAGCAACAGACAGCTTTAAAATAGGCGCCGGAAACTTTTCAAAAGCGAATTTAGCTAACTTGCGTAGCGATTCGTTTTTTGTCCAGCCAAAAAATACCAAGAATTCTTTTTCGTCAGCACTGATCACCGCAGGTATTTGACTTTTGCTTAAGGGAATTTCGACCCATTCTTGATCTTTAGGCGGCATTAACGACAAGTCATTAATGGTATTTACGCTGGGTAATACTTTATGTTGGCGAGCTTCGGCCAGTAAGGAGCAGTAATAGCCTTGGCTTAAGTATTTTTCCGTATCGCACAAGTTAATAATACGAATTTTAGGCTCGCCGGCTTTTGGATATTCAGCCAGATATTGCTCAAAATTAACAATGGTTAATTCGCTATCAGGTAAGTTGAGTGGATGGTCGACAACAACTAAGGTTTTAAACATGTTTTACCTTTTTTAGAAGCAGATTAGAGGCTGCAAATAGAACAACAGAAATTTGCGCGAATACTACTCTTATTAAGCGTAGCAATATGCAGGTAGTTGAACAAAATTTTTTCATCATGACGTTCAATTTATTTCACTTTGCTTTTACGCACAGTGTTTTAGAATCAAGTGGTGTTAGCAACCTTTGATAAATGTTATGGGCAAAGATAATCGCGTTAGTTTAGACGAATTTGATGAAGATGATTTTGATGCTTCAGCAAAAGATAAAAAATCCGCTAAAGTTCGAGCAGAGCTTGAGAAAAAACAGCGGGAAAAAAGACAAAAGAATATTGAGTCAAAAAATAAACACCTCACAGCCGAGTAGCAATTAAACGTTTCACCGTTTTTTCTATTTGATTGTTTTGGTGAGTTTTGAGTGCTCGGTTATAAGGCGCATCAACAGGTAACTGTTTGATGCGCCTTTTGTGTAAATGGCCAAAATTTTTGGCTTATTTGGTGTTTTTTTATTGCGGAGAAAGCATGAAAACTGTTGCATTATTGTTTGTAGGGTTATTAAGTTTTTCTTTGTATGCCGACGAAAAACCAGCGGCCGACGAAGCATTGTTGAAAGAGTTAAAGCAGTTCTGTACAGAAATGGCAGAAGACGATGGTATTGCGGCAGATAAACTAGCTGCTTATCTACTCAGCTGCGTTAACGAAGAACTGGAGTCAGAAGGTTATGCTCCAGTGAAGAAGTTGTAAGACTGATTCTAAAATACTGAACAATACTTAACGTGAGCAGAGTAATTCAGCATGTTAAGTATTGTATTTCAGGCCTATTCAAGGTATGAATTACTTATCAACTCAGCAACAAGCTTTATCTATGGACGTGCGTTTCCTTGTTACCTTTCTTGAAGTGGTGAAAACACGCCATTTTGGTAAGACAGCAGAAAATCTTTATCTTACTCCTTCCGCGGTCAGTGCTCGAATTAAGCAGTTAGAAGAGTACTTCAACAGTCCTCTATTTATTCGCAATCGTAATAGTATCCAACTGACGGTAGCAGGCCAAAAGTTAGTGCCTTTTGCTGAAAATTTAGCCGCGACCTTAAATGATGCTGTTAAAGCTATCAATAATTTTAATGTACAACACATTGCATTAGCCGGCACACCTAATGCGTGGGAGTTGTACCTAAGCAACGCCTTAACCTGCATCAGTGAATACTTTCCGGCATTGACCGTGCGAGCTGAAATCATGACCAATGATTTATTGTTGCGCCAATTGCATAACCGCACTATTGATTTAGCCGTGGTAAGTGAGCCCCTCAAGTCTGAGCAGATCGAAACGTTACCCTTATTAAACGTGCCGCTTGCTCTTTATGTTAAGCAGTTTGGTGAAGAGGACCTTGAGTCTATGGCCAAACGTTATATTAGTCTAGATTGGCACGGTAAGGCTCGTGAAGAGGTTGAAAAGCTTTTTCCTAAAGCCAAAGAGGCGAAATTTAATACCAGTTCCATTCGAATCGCCTTGGATTTATTGTTAACTCAAGGGGGCATGGCCTTATTACCAGTTACCATTGCTGAAGAGTATGTGCTCAAGGGTCTTTTGACTAAGTTAGACGATTGCGGTGAGTTTAATTGCTCACTCCAAATTGCTTTTTTGAAAGAAGTTAATCATGTTGGTTTGGCCGAGTTCATTGAATTTTTATTGAACCTTCCAAAACAAGAAGAGGTCATTGCGCTAAATCACTAGCACTCATGCTGGCATTACTGCATTTTAGCGCTTGTTAAGAGAGGAATACCTAATGCGTGTGGTATTTTTATGCCTATTGCTCGTATTGATCTGGGGCTGCCAATCAACGAACGGCCAGGTCGCTCAAGAAAAAATAGTAGTGGGTGAACTAAGTTCTGCCGAATTATTGTCTGCCTATCCCGCTTTTGAGGCTGAATACCACGCTTACCAACCCACTGCTGCAGAGCTATCAGCAGCGGCGAAGTTAAACGGCTTAAAAGTAGTGGTGTTGTTTGGTACTTGGTGTCATGACAGCGAGCGAGAAGTACCTCGCTTACTTAAATTGTTTGATCTTGTCGGGCTAAGCCAAGACAATCTGCAGCTTATAGGCGTTAATCAAAATAAACAGGAGCCCAGCGGTCTGTATCGACGTTTGGATTTACGCTTCACTCCCACCATTATCCTATTTGATGGGGACAAAGAATTAGGCCGTATTATTGAGAAACCAGATAACAATATTGCTCAGGACTTAGCCGCCATCCTCGCTAAGTAAGGGCTTGATTCGGGACACGAGCGTTATATATTTAAAAGGAAATCTACGCTCCAGCAAAGCTAACATTCATGCATTGAACCTAAGCTTCTGATACATAGACGATAGACGTCACGCGACTTGCTTATTTTACTATTTCGGTGCGCGTTAAGAAATGCCTCAGTACCGTGTACAGTTCTTCTAATTGAGTGGGCTTACCCAGTACTTGATCGGCGCCTATCGAAAGATAGTGACTCACATCGCGTTGACTCACATTTGCGGTTAGCATCACGATGGGCTGGTCCATTCCTTGTGCTCTTAGTTGTTGTATTGCCGTGACGCCGTCCATTATTGGCATTTGTACATCCATCAAAATGAGGTCGGGCAGGAAGGTTTGGTAAGCTTCTAGGGCTTCTTCTCCATTATTAACCAAACAAATCTTTGCTTGGGTGTCTTCTAGCATTAGTTTGATTATTTCTTGGTTAATCATATTGTCTTCAGCGATCAAAATGCGTTTGTCTTGCAAGTTAGGAGGCCTTTCATCTTTTATTTGAACGCTTGGTTCAGGGTGTGTGACGACCACCTGTTGAAGCTCAACATTAAAGGTAAAACATGAACCAACACCAGGCTCACTGACCACCGAAAATTCGCCGTGCATAAGCTCCACAAGTTTTTTACAAATAACGAGCCCTAAGCCTGTTCCGCCAAACTCTCTGGTGGTTGAAGCATCAGCCTGTTTAAACGGGGTAAACAACAATTTAAGTTGCGATGGGCTAATGCCAATACCTTGATCGCTGATACTGCATTGCAGAAGATGACGGCCTTCTTTAAGACAATAGTGTGCCTCAAATGAAATGCATCCTTTGGCAGTAAATTTAACGGCGTTAGAGAGCAAATTATACAAGATTTGGCTTATTCTAAGGCTGTCGCTCGACCACAGCATATTAAGTTGTTCGTCAATACGCACATTAAACACGAGGCCTTTTTCTTGACAGTTTGCGCGGCTTAAATCACACACATCTTCTATTAATAGTTTTGGATTGAATGCTACGTGTTCGATTTCCAGTTGCTCGGCTTCAATTTTTGATAAATCAAGAATATCGTTGAGGATACGCATTAAATTGCCACCTGACGTAATTGCCGTATCCAGCATTTTAGCTTGTCGAGGATCAGTTATTTGCTGCTCTAATAATTGCAAAACGCCAAGGACCCCGTTCATAGGTGTGCGTATTTCGTGACTCATGTTGGCCAAAAACTGCGATTTTAATTTGTCTGAACTTTCGGCTTTGAGCCGCGCTTCTTGCAAATCAAATATTTGATTACTGATCTGCAGCGCCATTTTTTTTAATGCGTCGTGAATCTGGTGAAACTCTATAAAAGGATTCTGTTCGGCAGGAAGCTTGTAATTCCCTTTTGCGATTTGATGGCTAAGTTGCACCATTTCTCGAATAGGCGTATTAAGTTTTTGCATCCAAACCCGTAAAAAATAATAAGTCACAACAAAGATAATCAATAGCGCTAACAATGTGACGGCGATATTCTGATAAACGGCTAAGAAGTAATTGGACGTTTGGTGATAATTAATGACACTAAGTGGCATTGGCCGATCGTTTATCCAAATAGGTAGCTCGAGTAAAAACGGATTGTTGGCATAGGTTTTTGTTTCAACATCAATGGTTGAGAGAGTCTGTTCTCGACTACTCAGTACGTTGTATTCTTGTGATGATAAATCCGTACTTTTTGTCGAAGATACCTGTAACAACTGTTCTTGTGATAGCACCACAAATAGCATTGAGTTGGTTTCCATCGGGTTAATAATGGATTCGGTCTCTCTTTGTAAACGGGTGATAAATACAAGATGCCCAGTATCAAGGCTGGTGGAAGTCTGTTGCAGATTGAGCATTGCAACATCAAAATAATGCAGTTCAGGAAGGTTAGAGGCATGGTGTGTATTCGCCAATTTCCGTTGCACAATTTGCTGAAGTTCGGGGGATTTAGCGCGCAGTGTTACTAGGGGATAACCTGATACAACAAAGCCTTTTTCATCCATAATGAAGGCACTTTCTATACCATCATAGTGCTGTACAAATTGTTGTAAGCTTTTATCAACAAACTGCGAATACAAAATATTTTTTGCTACTTCAGCGAGCCCTTTATTCTGGCTTAGCTCGATAGTTGCGTATTGATAGCGGGTTAACTTTCCGTTGATATCTGAAGCGACGGCATACCCCCTTGACTGAATCGCATTTTTCATCAAGGTGGTTTCAGCTCGGTAAGCCATTATTAAAGAGTAAGAGATCACCAAAATAATAGGGATCAGAATAAACAAGCCAACTTGCCTAAATAACAATTGGATGAAGGGAATCTGTTTCATCGTGCATCACTCGCCGTCGTTTGAGTCGACTCTTCGGCTAGATGCTGCATAAGCTCTGTTGCTTGTTTGGCATCAACAACACCCGCAGCATACCGTTTAAATCCGATGGATATCGCTTCCCATACTACGGCCATCTTAAAATTATTGGGCATTGGCTCTGATTGGTTAAGCAAATCAATAACAATTTGAACATTGCTACTGGCTTGCATTTCAATCTTGTTCAATACCAAGGAATTGACCGGTAGAGCATTGAGCTGATGCCACAACGCTTGTTGCACTTGCTCTGTTTGCATAAAATTTGCTAATGCCAATAGGGCTTCGCGCTTATTACCTGTTAACGAATGGTTTAGAAAAGCCAATACATGTGAGGTGAAGTAAGATCGCATAGGCTGGCCGTTAATGGCTGGCAACGGTGCAATCCCCAACTTACTGCCAAGACGCGTGCTAAGTTGTCGAAAGGACCAAAATCCGGAAATTAAATAGGCATTTTGCTCTCGCTCAAATTTGTCGATACCACATTGATAGTCACATTGTTCATCAACGACACCTGTAACAGCCAAGTTCCAATAAAATTGAATAGCCCTCTGCATTTCGGGGGTGTTGAGCTGAATCTGTTCCCCAATTAAGGGCAGTGTTTGCATGGCAGTAATAGTGGGGATCAACCAATACATTTCGTTAAAGCTCCACGCTATAATGCTATTACCTTGCTTTATGGCTTGCTGCTGCGAACGTAATTCGGGCCAATGAGTGGCCGGGGATGTGACCATACTTTTGTTATAATACAGTACGAGGTGATTGCCTGCGATAATGGGGATACCAAGATACTTTCCATCTACCATAGCGCTTTTTTTGAATCGCTCGCCAATATTTTTGTTTAATACACTCGGTTTAATTTCACTTAGTTGCAAATAAGGAAGACCAAGAAAATCACCTGGAATCAAGGCTACATCAGGTAAATCTGTATTTGCATGCTTTAATAACTGTGCCTTTAGGTCCGCGTTGTCAAAAATACGGGTGTTGATCTCGTATCCTGTTTGTTGGGTAAAGGTGTTCAATATGTCGAGTAGGGCGGTGTTTTCATGTCCGATAACAATCGATATGGTTTGCTTGGAAGCGGCAAAGGTATGAGTTGACGACAACACCGTGACCATTGATATGATGAGTAAGGGGAGGCAATACAAACGCATGTTTATCTTTCAACTTCGCAATAAGATGGCCCTAGCCTAACACAAAATTTCTTAGCGCTGTGTAGAGGAGAAGATTGCACAAGCCGCGCCTAGGTTAATGCGTCAGCATAAGCAAAAAGGGCGGGGTTACCGCCAGTATGCCAAAAGAGGACCTTAGCTGATGCGGGTATCTGGCCACTCCGAACAAGATGGATTAGACCCGCCATAGCGCGGCCAGTATATACGGGATCAAGTAAAATCCCCTCACTTTGGGCTAGTAGACTAATGGCTTCTTGTTCTGCGCTGCCTACCACGCCATAACCTTGACCGATATAATCATCGCGTAGGTCGAGGTCATGCAAGTCAAATCGCTCGGTTAAATCGAGCTGCTGTGCCGTTTCATTCGCAATATCGACAATAACTTGTTTGAAAGGTTTGTTGGCATTTTCGTCTTTGTCTATATTAATTCCCACGATTTGGTAATCTTGTTGCACTAGGCTCTTGCCAACCATCATGCCAGCGTGGGTTGCACCAGAAGATGAGGCAAATACGATGTGGCTAATAGAGGTGTTTGCCAACTGCTGTTGTAATTCTTGCATGGCGTTAACATAACCCAGGGCGCCTACTTTATTTGAGCCACCATAAGGCACCACATAAGGTGTTAAGCCTTGCTGTTTTAGGCGTGCAACGAGGTCAGGGATGCCTTCTCCTTTTCGGTTTTCACCTTGCCAATGAATGGTACTGCCTAGCAAATAATCCAGCAATAAGTTGCCATTTACCTTGGAAGGTTTGTGGCCACCTAACAATAAATGACAGGGTAATGAAAGTAAGGCTGCTGCGGCCGCTGTTTGACGACAATGATTGGACTGTATTGCGCCAGCGGTAATAATGCAGTCGCAGCCTTGGCTGACTGCCTCTGCTAATAAATATTCTAGCTTACGGGTTTTATTGCCGCCCATGGCAAGTCCAGTCAAATCGTCACGCTTAATGTAAATGTCAACTGCGCCTAACGCAGCGCTAAAATTGGGTAGAGCATGAAAAGGCGTGGGGAAAAAACCTAGTGCTTGTCGATTAAACCGTTGCATAAGCGCTCTCATTTAGCATTAGTACGCTACTCTATAGCGGATTATTATTGGATATGGGTTTAGCCATTTGCTCGGCATTTAGAATTGTCACCTCACGTTGCGGGAATGGCATATGTATATCATGGGCTTTGAGGGTTTCCAAAATACTGAGCATTAAATCTCCCCCCACCCGGTTTTTGCCGTCATCGACACCTTGCATCCAAAATTCTACAAACATATTGATGCCAGAATCGCCGAAACTGTCAATTTCACAGTCTGGACGTTCTTCAAAAGGCACGTCCTCACCGCTAATCACTTGTGGGTGCTCCGCAACGACGACTTTGATTATTTCCACCATCGCTCGCACGTCGGTTGCATAGGGTACTGAGAAGTCAACTCGATAGCGCTGTTTGGGATCTTTGTGAGTCCAATTAATAAATTGAGACGAGATAAACATTTCATTGGGTACCACGATATCTTTACCATCGTAGGTCTCTAATACGGCGTAGCGCATACGAAACTCTCTGACAAACCCCTTGGTGTTATCATCCAATTGCACATAATCACCTACCGTCAATGACCGGTCTAATAAGATGATGATCCCTGAAATGAAGTTTGAGGCAATCGATTGCAAGCCGAGGCCAAGGCCCACGCCCACCGCGCCGCCAAATACTGCCAATGTGGTCAGGTTTATGCCCATTACGTTGAGTAAAAGCAAAAATACGACACAAAATAGGGCGACCTCAAAAAGTTTAGAAAACACCTCTCGAGTCGGAACATCAAGATGTTCTTGTTTGCGAATAATGTCCTTACCCAGGCTACTTGATGCTCGGCCCAACCAAAAAAGTAAGGTGCCAAAAATTAGCACACGTAAGACCCCATAAGCTGAAACACTTACGTTGCCCACATTTAGCGAGACATCTTCAAGCTCAGCAATAAAAATTGGTAAATAGCCTAATAAGTGCAAGATCAGCGTTGGTAAACCTACCCATCTAAATAAATTTGCGGCAAATCGATGGGTAACAAAGGCCTGAATGCAAAAGTGGAAAAACAGGATGACCGCAATAAAATAAGCGGTATTAATGACCCACGCGGTGTGCGCAGTGTGGCCGCTAATTTCAGTGGATACCCGTAACATGATGATGGATAACAAAGGATAAATAATGCCGCCTAAACGAAAGGCCAGTTTATGTAAAGGGTGGGCGGTCTCTGGCGGTTGATGATTTGTGACACCAATGTGATTGCGGATTTTTTTTGCTAACAAAAAGGCCAAAAGGTAAACCAATAAGACGATAGCAATTTGTAAGTAAGTAAATGGCGTGCTGAGGGTTTGTTGCACTAATAACAAGCTGTGCTCAAAATATTGTTTAATCAGATCAGTGTTCATCTTTTCGCTTACTTTGACATCTTTACACCATATTACTACGTCATTGAGGCATAATCATGTTTAGAATACTCAGTGATACATTGAGTAAACGCATTCACCCAATAATCCACAGGAGTCATTATGACCAAGGCTAGTTTACGTGTACTTTACCCTCATCCCACCGACGCAGAAAAATTTGACCAAGACTATCAGCAACATCTTGCCTTATTTCATGAAAAGACCAAGATACCTAAAGATAAACCGCCGTATACCGTGAGTAAATTCCATGCTACTCCTTTGGGAAATGCGGCGTATTATCAAATGTTTAGCTTACCATTTGATTCGATGGAGGCCTTACAACAAACAATGATGAGTGCAGAGATGCAATCAGTGGCTGCTGATGCGGTTAAAATTTCCACAGGTGGTCAACCAGTTGTACTTATTGCAAGTGATCAGTAATTATTGAAGGTAAGCTGGGTGAAAGATTCTGTAGGTGTCTTGCGCAGCATCGCGATTCTGGAAGGAACGAAGGGCTGCTTAGCTTTTATGGTTGCTATTGGCTTACACACCTTAGCGGGTGAAAACGTGCAAAGTATTGCAGAAAGCTTAGTGCGCCACCTCCACCTGAATCCCGCAAGTCACTATCCACATATTTTGATTGAAGCTTCCAGTCAGGTTACGTCCAGTAATATTCGTCTGATTGCTGCTGGTGTACTGTTGTATACCCTTATCCGGTTTATAGAAGCGTATGGTTTATGGCATCAAAAGCGGTGGACTGAGTGGTTTGCTTTAGTTAGTGGTGGAATTTACATTCCGTTTGAAATTCGAGAAATGTACCTGCATGTTAACCTTTTCACGCTCGGCGCATTTAGCCTAAATGTGCTTGTGGTGTCATACCTTGTGTGGCTTATATTTAAGCCACACAAAGAAAAAGATTAACTATGATGAAATGAACAGTCGGTGTTAGGCGACAGAACTCATGTCGTTTACCGATTTTAATTTTAGCAAGGAAGTAAATGAGTCGTGATAGGATAATAAAGCCAGCTTCTCTTTGTCCGTCATCCAGTTTAATGCTTCCAGTTGAGATTGCGCATCAGCAATTTTATATTCAGCGCTAATTTTATCGATAGGCGGATATCCGCGTTTTGGTGCCGGTGGTACTTGCGTCATTGAAAAATGCGACGCCCACAATGGTTGTTGTTGTAACAGTTGCTCAAAACTTAACTCGTGAGTGACTTTAGAAAAGTCGTCCACGTATTCGTCACGTTTATGCATTATTTCCGGTACATCAACTTCTTCTGGGATAGACAGCAAGCCACAAAATCTCAAAAATTTGGCTAACCACTTACTGCCACTTAAGGCAGAAAGTGGGATCGAAAATACCAGTCCTACCAGCGTTGGTGCCAACCAAAGTAATAAGGGGGGCGAGTAATAGTACAATACTGCAGTCATGACCAAGCCAATGAGCGTATGCCAAATATGTTGGCCAAATAATTGAGCCCACGGTAGACCGTTATATTGCCTTTGTTGGGTCGACCAACCTGAATCCCTACCTCTGAAAATATCAAGAATGTGCTTACTGTGGATCAGCATAAAAATAGGCGCATACAAGACTGAAAATATGATTTCAACACAGGCGCCCAGAATCAGCCTGATGACCCCTAAGGGGCGACGTAAAGAGGGAGTAAATATCGCGCGGGTAATACCTAAAATTTTCGGTACTAATAAGATCCCCATAGTAAAAACAAACAGTTGCACCATGCGTTCAGAATCAAAGACCGGCCAATGGGGAAACAAGCTCATTTCATCGGAAAAATATTCGACGTTAATGTAGTGAATTTGAATAGCCATCACAATACCAATCATGATTAAGGCAAACCAAATAGGCGAGGCCATATAGCCCATAATCCCGGTTAACATATGAAAACGATTTGGCCAGCGTAATCCTTTAGCCGACAAAACAGCCAAATGCTGAATATTACCTTGTGCCCAACGTCTATCGCGGATTGCCACATCAGATAAACTAGGTGGACTTTCTTCCCATGAGCCTTTCAGTAAAGGCAACATGCGCACAGACCACCCCGCTCTGCGGATAAGCGCGGCTTCAACAAAATCATGAGATAAAATGTCGCCGCTGAAGGGTTTTTGCCCACCTAAAGTTGGTAAACCTGCAGCTTGAGAAAATGCACTGACTCGGATAATGGCATTGTGACCCCAATAGTTGCCGTCATCGCCTTGCCAAGCTGTTATGCCGTTAGCCACGATAGGGCCATAAATTGTGCCAGCAAACTGCTGAAGGCGAGCAAATAGTGTATCGCCGCGATACAAACAAGGCAGCGTTTGAATAATGCCACTACGCTCATCTGCGGCCATCTCTTTCATTAACTGAACTAGAGTGTTTGCACACAATAAACTATCGGCATCAAGCACTAACATATAATCATAACGACCGCCCCAGCGACTCACAAACTCATGCACGTTACCGGCTTTTTTAGCTTTGTTGTCAAAGCGGCGGCGATACCAAACCTGCATCTGGCCTTGGAGAGCTTGTTGAAGTTTTTTTACTGCAGCGGTCTCTTTAAGCCATACATCAGGTTTATTAGAATCAGAAATAATAAAAATTTCAAATTGTTCACCGAAACCTTGTGCAGCTAAGGCTTTGCCCATACTCAATAGTGCTGCGCAAGTTTGCGCGGCGTCTTCATTGTAAATAGGCATAAGCAAGGCCGTTTTTTTGCCGCTCAGATCACTGTCTATTTTACTGTAGTCTTTGATAGGGCAAATAAACCCTGCGATTGCACCGCAAGCGGCCAGCGCAATCCACACGAAGGTTAGAGCAAAAAAGCCAACCATTAACCACTGCAAAAAGGTTACGTCGACTTGAGACACGATCAATATCATCTGATACGTAGCAAATATCGTGAGAGCGCTTGCACCACCAAAGGTGATTAATCGCGCTAGCCAAGTTGACCAAGACTGCGCTGCATATTTCACCTTTTTATGCTGAGAAAAATCTTGTGGTGGCATATGCAAGGGGCATTCAGTCGGGATGGCTCCTTGGGGTTCTTTGTTGGCTTCATCCACGGTTATCGGTTCCATCTGTAAAGCCATGTTTCACCCCATGCTTTGTCTTTTGATGATAATGATACGCGCAGTTCTGAAAGATCTTCTCTGCCTGGTTCAAACTTAACAACCACACGGTATAAACCAGTTTTATCCATAAATTTCTGAATTGTACCCACTATTTTGCCGGTACTGGCTGAGGCGCTTACCACCACATCATCGGGTAAATTCAACGAGCTGTAGTCGATAACAAAATCTCTGACGGTCTCACTGCCTAGCGCTTTACCGGTAGCGGTAGATAAGATGCGCCCCCCCTTATCTTCCACAGCAAAAACTGAGCCCCAAGAAATTTTGTATTGAAACGAATAAGCACGATTTGCTTTCATCGGTTCAGAGGGTTGCCAAAAAGCGACAATGTTGTCGTGAATTTCTGAGTTGGTAGGAATTTCGACTAATTCAACGTGGCCTGGACCCCAATTGCCAATAGGCTCAACCCAGGCAGAAGGTCGCGCTTCATAATGGGCTTCCATATCCTCAAAATCTGTAAACTTGCGGTGACGTTGGAACAAACCAAACCCTTTCAGTGTTTTATCACCAAAAGCTGAAACTTGTAATTTGCGTGGATTAGTTAATGGACGCCAAATACGTTCATTTTGACTATTGATCATGAACAAGCCGTCTGAATCATGCACTGCTGGTCTGGTGTCGTCAAAACGAGTGCGGTTAACCCCATTGTATAAAAACATCGAAGTTAAGGGGCCAATGCCAAAAGAATCAATTTGTTTTCTTGGATACAAGGCACTGTTCACTTCGATTTCGGTATTTTCGCCAGGCGTGGCTTTAAAGGTAAATGCACCAGTGAGTGACGCGCTTTCTAACAGAGCATGGATCACGATAGACTGACCTTGTTCTTTAGGCCGTTCAATCCAAAACTCGGTAAATACTGGAAATTCTTCACCAGTGGGCTTTGCCGTGTTTACTGCCAACCCTCGGGCTGATAAGCCATACCAATTGTCTTTACCTAAGCCTCTAAAATAGGTGCCGCCTTGGTACACCAAAAACTCATCCCATACATCTGGTTTATTGATGGGCGTGGTCAATTTAAAACCAGAATACCCTTCAGCTTGCGTTTCTTTGGCCGCTTTTTGTTCTTTGTCGTAGTTAAAAATATCACTGGTGTACAAAATGCGCCGAGATGTGCCGCCCACCACTAAATTCAATTTAACCGGTGTTTTGAACAAGAAGCCTGGATGCATAGGGCTGAGACGAAAATTACGATCTTCATTTTTCCACACGCTTGCACCACGTTGAAATTGGATTTTTCGATAGTCATCATAATTTAAATTATTGAGTGGGCTGTCTGGTGCTAATTTAGGCTCAACAAATTCTTTAGCAGCAAGCTCTTTGGCTTTTTCTTCAAGCCACTGGCGGTTAAATTTATGAGTGGGTCTGTCGTCTTGCGCAAAAGTCAGGGTCGATGTAAGTAAAACAAAGACGCAAAGAAGCACTGTTTGAATGGATTTGCTGATCAAAATAAAGGTTCCTAAATTATGATTGTGAGTAATCTGCGTGAGTGATGGTGATCTTTACCTCTAAGGCACAAAACCAACACAGGTATCTTTAGCTTTGCTAAGCACAAGCTATACCACTTTTTATATTTCTTTTTTAACGGTTTAACACTGCGTCGCTAAGCAGCAACGTAATGGGGCTGTCCAATAGGGCGTTAGAGGGGACAATGTCAATAAGACTGAAAAATAACGCTTTTTTAGATTCTCGCTGCCATAAAAATAGTACACTTTGTCTCTAATTGGCTACATAGAATCGTCGCAAAACGTCAACGTTTAACAGGCCACACACCTGCTTTTAACACTTTAAATTGCTTTGAGTTTATTCGCGGGTAAATCTTACTGAGTGACTCTCCTGTCATAAGTAAAATTTACCCAACGAAGCTAGGACAATTTATTTTTGAAGTCCTCGTAGGTGAATTTACGCACTAATTCAAAGCTACCGTTTTTGCGTAAAATGCCAATAGAGGGATGTTCAACACCGTTAAAAAAGGTTGTTTTAACCATGGTGTAATGGATCATGTCTTCAAAGATTATTCGTTCACCAATTTGCAGCTCATGGTCGAAACTGTATAGGTCGATTGCATCACCGGTTAAACAAGAGTTTCCGCCAAAGCGATAAGTATGGGCTTTTTCTCCGGCTTTACCCGCCCCACGAACTTCAGGACGATAAGGCATTTCGAGTACATCAGGCATGTGTGCCGTCGCTGACATATCGACAATGGCAATTTTGTCGCGGTTTTCGACTATATCAATCACTTCACACACTAATGGACCCGTTTGCCACGCCACAGCTGAGCCAGGCTCTAAGATCACGTTTAAGTGTGGATAACGAGCCTTAAAAGCTTTTAATACGCCGATAAGATGTTCAACATCGTAGCCTTTCTTCGTCATCAAATGACCGCCACCAAAGTTGATCCATTTTAACTGGCCAAAGTACTGAGAGAATTTCTTTTCAACTGCAAGAATAGTCCGTTCGGTAGCAAAGGAGTCACATTCACATAAGTTGTGTATATGAAAACCTTCTATACCAGTTAAATCTGCACCAACGAGATCTTTAGCAAGAATACCAAAACGTGAACCCGGCGCGCTGGGGTCGTACAATTCGGTTTCGGCTTCGCGGTGCTCTGCGTTTAAACGAATACCTGGCGATACATCAGAGGCCAAAATTTGTTGTTTATAACGCTGCCACTGACCAAGGCTATTAAATGAGATGTGGTCAACTAAGTCTACTAACTGATCAATATCTGCAGGTTTAAAGGCCGGCGAAAAAGCATGCACTTGTTTGCCTATGGTTTCTTTACCTAATCGTGCTTCCCACACCGCACTGGCAGTTGAACCTTGTAGATATTGTTTGACTAAATCGAAGGTAGACCACATGGAAAAGCCCTTAAGTGCCAAAATGATTTCGACACCACTTTCGTCCTGTACTCGTTGCATTAATTGTAAATTGGCTTCGAGTTTAGCTTCTTCACACACATAGCAGGGCGAGGGGATCGCAGGGTTTAACATCGGGTCGGCGGCATCAACAGTCATTTATATGTCCACTTTAATGGTGTAATTCATTAAAAATCAAAGGGCAGGGTCACTGAATGACGCTGCCCTAATTGCTTTTGCAAAAAAGCGTTAACTTACTTTTTAAACGGGCTCTGTTCTACTTCAATGACATGCCATGGTAGGCCGTGTACATTGAGTAATTCCATAAAGGGATCAGGATCGAATTGCTCCATGTTCCACACACCTGCTTTTTTCCAAGTACCATTTAACATTAAAGCCGCGCCTATCATAGCAGGTACGCCTGTAGTGTAAGATACGGCTTGAGCGCCTACTTCTTCATAACAAGCAGCGTGGTCACAGTTGTTATAAATAAAGATAGTCTTTTCTTTGCCATCTTTGATACCGGTAATATAAGTACCGATACAGGTCATGCCTGAGTAGCCTTCGGCTAAGGTGCCAGGGTTAGGCAATACCGCTTTCAAAAACTCTAAAGGTACGATTTGCTGACCTTGGAAATCGATAGGCGCAATACTGGTCATGCCTATGCCTTCTAATACACGTAAGTGAGTTAGATAAGCTTCGCCAAAAGTCATCCAGAAACGGGCACGTTTCAGCGTTGGAAAGTGTTTAACGATAGATTCTAATTCTTCATGAAACATCAAATATGAAGCGCGTACACCGATGTTTTGATAATCCAGGTCTTCACGTACGCTCAGTGGATCGGTTTCTTTCCACTCACCATTTTCCCAAAAACGACCACGTTGGGTAATTTCACGAATATTGATTTCAGGATTGAAGTTAGTGGCGAAAGCTTTGCCGTGATCACCCCCGTTACAATCGACGATATCTAAATAATGGATTTCATCAAAATAGTGTTTGGCTGCATAAGCGGTATAAACGTTAGTCACACCGGGATCAAAACCGCTGCCCAATAAAGCCATTAAACCAGCTTTTTCGAACTTTTCTTGGTAAGCCCACTGCCAAGAATATTCAAATTTAGCCACATCTTTAGGTTCGTAATTGGCTGTATCTAAATAATGTACGCCAGTTTCTAAACAGGCATCCATGATGGCTAAATCTTGGTAAGGTAAGGCTAAGTTTACCACTAAGTCAGGTTTGACTTGCTCAATTACCTTAACCACTTCACTGGCGTGATCTGCGTCAACAGCAAAGACCCCTTTGATGCGGTCTGCGCCAATTTCTTTTTGTAGCGCTTCGCATTTTGACACGGTGCGACTTGCTAAGTAAATTTCGTCAAAAAACTCAGGTAAACGCGCACATTTTTTGACAGTTACAGCAGCAACGCCGCCAGCACCAATGATCAATACACGAGACATAAGATGATCCTTTTAGTTTTTAAGATATAAAAAACGCGCATGCTATCAGTAAATTTGTAGCATGCAATAGCTGCAATAAAATAGGTGGTTTTATTGGCTATTTCCAGTTTAACCACGGGATTGTTGTAGTGCTTGATTATGACATAGTGATGTCATCACTGCATTGATTCTCTGCTCTACCGAGCCCGATACGATAATATGTGGGATGTGTTTTTCTATTAAATAGGCTTTGATAAAGGCTTGAAATTCATGTCTGTTAGCGTCCCCAGAGCGTTCCCACGTATCGTCGTAGGGAATTTCATCACCGCATAGCACAACGAGGTCGTAACGCTGCCATGATGCTTGCGCAAGTTGCTCAAGTTCAGGCAAGGCGTCGCCATGATAATGCAGGGCAAAGTGCCAAGTCGTAAACGCATTGGTATCACACAATAACACGTCATTGGCCTTGTCGAGCGCTTCGTCTTCCCAGCGAACTTGAGTTTGCGCAATATGCAATAATTGCTCAGGACTTAGGCGTCGGTCTACCTGATGTTCTAACCAATACTCTCGACCATATTCTGCCACGGTGAGGGTGTGAAGCTTTTTGGCTAGCGCTTCACACAGGGTGGTTTTTCCGGTGGATGGTCCGCCGAGGAAAACGATTTTTTTTATCATGACTCTACTTTATGGTTGAAAAGTGTGATGGCTCTAGCGTTCATTAAATCATTGAATACCAGTGGTGACAAAAAGTCCTGATACCTCGGCAGATTATCTCTGATCATGCTTGCGCTAATGGGGACCTGTAATCTGTTGCAATCGACTTGGACATTCCTACAGCTAAAAGCTTTACTAATGTGCTCACCATAAGGTTCACTACTGAAAAAACTATCGAAGCGGTATTCCGCCAGTAGTCCCAATAAGTATTGCTCTTGGCTGGCGATTATCTCGGGGGTATATCCGGTTTCTTTTGGGCCATTAGAAGCCAAAACTAGATCCACCTGCGGATAAAGCCGTGCAATCCACGATGCTCTTGTCCTTACATCACATTGCGGTAATTCATCACAGGCATAGATCACCACTACTAACCTATCAACGTTAGCTAGGGCTGACTCGATGAGAAACTGATGACCCTTATGTAAGGGGGCAAATTTGCCGAGGGTAAAGCCTGCTGTCATTTATGCTGGCGCTGCATTCGATACGGTATTGGTGGTATTTCGCCAAGATGTATACCATTGTATTTGCCCAATAATCGCCATGACTAAAAAGCACAAATACAGCAGCGAGGTTGGGTACAATTGCTTTTGCCAATATATGCCTATGGCAACAATATCAACAACAATCCAAAAGGCCCAATTCAATAATTTTTTATGTGACAGCAACCACTGTGCGGCCAAACTTGCACATGTTGTAAAAGCATCAGGGTAGGGAAGACTCGCATCGGTATTATTGTTCATGAAGTAACCCACTATTATTGTTCCAATAATTACCGCACCCATCCACGATGTATATTCAACGGTACTTCCGCGATTGACGATAACCTCTCCATGCTCTTGTTGTGAACGACGCCAGATAAACCAGCCATAAAACTGAAAGCCGATATAAAACAGCTGCAGTGCCATATCAGAATACAGTTTCACATCGTAAAAAATCCACGTGTAAATTGAAACTTGAACAAGGCCAAAGGCAAAGCTCCATATACTGCGTTGAATAAGTAAATAAACACACAAAAAGCCTGCAACCGTCGCTATCCACTCAAGTTCTGAGGCGCCGGCAAAACCTTGAAACCATTCAGTAAAATTCATCAGTTTTCATTCACAGGAAATATTTGGATTGTATCTAAAAAAGGTCCATTAGAACCTATTGTTCCCCCTAGCACATAGATGTTTCCATTCAAAATGGTGGCTGCATTGTGACGACTCGCCTCCAAGGTAAAAGGAGCGAGTTGCCAAGTGCTGGACGTCGCATCAAAAACGTAAGCACTATTTAAGTTTGTGTAATCGCCAAAGGTGTAGATTTTACTTTTGCTGGCGACGGCTGAATGGGCGCTCAAAGGCTGAGGAAGCTCAGCAAGTTCAGTCCAACTATCGAGTGCTAAATCATAACGGTAAAAATGACTAGAGGGCGTTTTACCGTTAAAACCGCCAACGGTATAAATATGTTCACCTAGTACAACAGCTCTAGTACTTTCTTTGTCAGGTAGGTCTGCGCCTTTTTTCCAACTATCATTGTTAATATCGTAAATGGCTACCGTATTGGTAGGGACAAGTTTGTTGCGCGTTTGACGAGACCAGACCCCGCCACCGCTGACTATTATTTTTCCATCAAGAAGAACCGCACTGCCAAAGCGCCGTGGAACGGGCATCTCACCAATTATCTTCACTTCTTGAGTGCGAATGTTATACACCTCGACTAGAGGTTGGAGTCTGCTACGATTTTTCCAATTAGAGACGCCGCCAAGCACATAAATTAAGTCAGCACCATCCCACACCGCTGAATGATAACGCCTAGGTAACAGTTTATCTTTTAATTGCGTAACAATTTGTGTAGCAGGTTCAATAATCACGATATCTCTTGAAAACCCCTCTTTATTTGCCCCACCAAGGACAAATATATGTTTACCATTGTTGGCAACAGCATGGCCGTAAAGTGGCGTAGGTAAACGCAATGTAGTGTTTGTTGGTGATGGGGCTTGAGACGCGCAGGCTGTTATTACTAAGGTTAAGACGAATAATATAATGGCGTGAAATCGCTGACGTTTGAGCATGATGTCTTCCCTGAACGGTTTTAAGAAGTAGGTGGTTAGCTTACAAGGACAAAGGCAAATTTAGCAAGTCACAAAATTGATGCACGCTGCCCAATTGCGCGGCTACCTTGCAATCCGCCAGTATGCAAAATTAACAAGCGACTGCCTTTGTTGAAATAATTTCTGTTGATTAAGTCTTTCACCGCATACATCAGCTTACCACTATAGATAGGTTCAATTTCAATGCGTGTTTGGCGATAAAAATCGTTGCAAAAATCCACGAGTTCGTTAGAACGTTTAGCATAGCCACCAAAATGATAGTCATGGCATATGGCCCAATGTTGATAGGTTTGTGGTAACAAAGCCTGCACATGTTCTTCCAAATAACCTTGACCTTTTAACGCGGCAATACCCAGAATATGAGTTGCGCTGTGTGCGGTGGCTTTGATTAGCCCTGCCAATGTACCGCCACTGGCAACTGGCGCGATAATATAATCATAATGTTGGTCTAATTCGCTGATAATCTCAGCCACACCTTGCAAAGCCAATTTATTTGAACCGCCCTCTGGAATGATCAAAGCATTTGGGTACTGTTGCTGCAACAGAGTCAAATAGGCAGGGGACTCGCGCTGTTGATAGGTAATTTTATTGACATATTGAATATCAGTTTGCCACATTTGTAGATCGTGCAACATAGGGCTGGGATTAGCCGAGTAGTCGCCTCGCACAATCGCAGTAAAACGTATGTTGAGCCGGTGACAACAAAAGCCTAATGCATGCAGATGATTAGAAAAGCCACCACCAAAACTGACGATGTGGAGTGTTTTGCTACCCAATATTTGCGCTAGCGAATATTTCAGTTTTCGCCATTTATTGCCTGAAATAATAGGGTGTAGCAAGTCATCTCGCTTGATAGAAACGCTAATGTTATGTGAGTTTGGCCAAGCTAAATCTAGACTGTATTGAGGTGATGCCTCTTTGACCTCTAACGTGGCGAAAAGCTGGGCTAAGTTTCTGGTGGATGTGATCAATGTTTTTCTTTCCACTAATGCACCAACATATACCCTAACATGCCTAGTAAAAAGCCAAACACCGCTCCCATGGGAGGAAACCAATGTTTTTCCAGTTTTACTTGGGGAGCAATGTCTTGAAATATGGAATACAAAATGCCGCCAGAGGCAAATAACATGATGGCTGAGACAATATGGTGGTAATCGGTTAACCACACATAACCACTTACGCCTGCAATAGGCCCTAATAAGGCGAGTAAGGTAAACACAATTAAAATCTTTGCTGGACTAAACTGAGGTGAGGAGCGCAACTCGCGGTAGGCATTAAATCCTTCAGGAATGTTTTGTAGGGTGATTAAACCTGCCAGCAGATAACTGCTAGGGCTATCAAGTGCGATGGCAGCACCAAGCGCAATAGATTCTGGAATAAAGTCAGCTAACATCGCGGCCAATTGGCTGGCAGGCGTATTGGTTTTTCTTAACCAAATATCTAAGCCCATAAAAGCGAAGCTCCCCCCTAAAAAATAGAGTGTTGCCTGTGTCATAGATACGTATTCGATGCTTTCAGGCACTAACACTAAGCCAACCGCTGATAGCAAAGCGCCGCCACCAAATGCCATGACACCGTGGCGAAACTCTTGCGCTAGCCAATCAGATTGAAAATGTTCAAGTTTGGCCAACAGTCCGCCCAAGGGCATGCCTAAGCCGGCCAACGATGTGACTAAAATAACCATTAATAATGAAGACATTGTTTGACTACCTTTAACAAGTCAGTGTTTTTGCTCTTAGGTTACGCAAATTTTTGCAGCAGGGCATGGAGCATGTCTTGCTCAATGGGTTTGCTCAAATAATCACTCATTCCACAGGCGAGGCATTTTTCTTTTTCACCAGTAAGGGCATTTGCGGTAAGCGCTACAATAGGCAAGCTGGCAAGAGGTTCGGGTAATTGTCGAATTTGCTTTGTGGCTTCATAGCCATCCATGTTGGGCATTTGACAATCCATCAACACTAAGGAATAAAACCGGCTTTGTTTTGCTTCATGCTGCAAAATGGCTAAGGCTTCAAGGCCATCAGCAGCAATGTCAAATTCGATTTTATGTTGCTTCAACATCTCACCCACCACAACTTGGTTAATTTCGTTATCTTCAACCACTAATACTTTCAATTGGCTTAGCGTTTTTGTTTGGTGGATAAGGCTAGCTTTAGTCTTATTGATCTGATTTGTTTGTGGCAAGGTGACTTCAATCGATGCTTGAAACACACTGCCACCATCAACAGCGCTTTGCACGGTCACATCGCCATTCATTAATTGGCATAAGTTTTTGGTGATAGACAAACCCAGACCAGTGCCACCAAATTTTCGAGTCGTTGACACATCTGCCTGATTAAAAGGTTGAAATAAGGTGGCGAGTTGCGCTTCGCTTATGCCAATGCCGCTGTCTTTAACGGTAAGCGTTAAACGGGCCTTTTCAGTATTTAATGGCGTTAGTTGAACATGGATATCAATACCACCTTGATGCGTAAACTTGATGGCATTAGAGACTAAATTAGAACATATCTGCCTCAAACGAGTTGGATCGCTGAGGATGATCATATCATCGCTAATGTTAAAGTCTTTGCTCACCTTGATAGATTTATCCCCTGCTCTTGGCATAAAAACATCAATGCAGCTATTGAGTAAGGAATGTAGCTTAATTGGAATAATTTCTAAATTTAGCTTACCTGAGTCGACCTTTGTAAAATCTAATATGTCGTTAACGATGCCAAGTAAAGACAAGCCGCTGTCTTTGGCCAAATTCAAAAAATGTTGTTGTTTTTCGGTCAGTGGTGAGTCTTGTAATATCTGTAACATGCCTAGCACCCCATTGATAGGCGTGCGAATTTCGTGACTCATATTGGCTAAAAACAAGCCTCGTGCTTCTAGTGCTAAGCTTAATTCTTTATGCCGATTTTCGAGTTGTTCACGATAATAAACCTGCTCGGTAATATCTTGAAATGCGCCAATAAGCCTCACACATTGGCCATTTTCTAATTCAGCCCTACCTTTGCTCGCTACCCATTTTGTATTGCCCTTGTGTGTGATAATTTCAAATTCGCCAGAAAAGTGCCCGCCTTTTTCAATCGCCCTATTGACTAAATTACTGAGGCGTTGACGATTCTCTCCTTCTTTGTAGAAATTGATTGCCGAGCTTAATTGCGGTTCATAATCTGAGGGTACTTCATGAATTTGTTTGGTCACTTGTGACCAATACGCTTTGTTAGTAATTAAATCCACTTCCCATGCGCCAACGCCAGCCAGTTGGCCCATTTGTTCGAGTATATGTTGCTGACGGGCCATCTTTTTCTGCTGAGCCTGCAATAGGGTGATTTTTTCATGGCGGGCTATTTCATTACCAGCCCAATGAGCTAATAGTTCGATAAAATCATGCTCTTCTTCACTAAAAGGGGAGGTGCGAGGGGTGCTTGAAGAAAAATTAATGGTGCCAAAACGTTCTCCTTCAACTAGCAGTGGGACGCCTATATAACTCTCTAAGCCAAAATTTTGATAGCAAGGATGTTGGGCAATGCGACTTTTGCCAGCGTGATGAAACGACAGGGCCTCATTAGTTGCAAGGGTATGAATACAATAGGTATCGCATACTGGAAACGTCGTACCTAGAAGCAGGGCATTGTCCGGTGAAACAGCATGACACACAGTGTAGAGCTCACCGCTTATTTCACTAATGATACCGAGCTCTAATTTATAATAGCTACTGCCTAGTTGCAGTAAAGATTGCATTTTTTGCGAGAAAGATAAGCTATTGTCTGAGGTGATTTGATACAAACGTTTCAAATTCAGCATGTTACTTTCATTCCTTTCATTCTTACCTTAAGTCTCGCTGTTTGCGACGAATAATAGCGCTTGTTTCAAAGACTTGGGACTATAACGTTTTATCAATATGCAGGAAAGCGACGGTCTTGGGTAAATGGCGTGAATACAAATTTGCTTTCAATTCTGCTTGGGCTAATTCATCATGGGTTTTTACCATTTTCGGAATGCTGGAGGACCATTATGACCCTCATCTTAACTTGCTTGCTCATTGCGACCATCATGCCTATTTTAGCTAAAGCCCCTTTAGCGTTGGCGCAAAATAAGCAACAAGGCGGCTATGATAACCGCCATCCTCGTAGTCAACAAAATGCTTTGCTTGGTTTTGGTGCTCGGGCTAAAGCCGCCCATGAAAATTGTTTTGAAGCCTTGATCATGTTTATGCCTGGTGCGTTGGCATTAATCGCACTCAATCAAGTTGGGCCCATCGCACAATATTTGTGTGTAGCCTTTGTCGTGGCGCGCATCGCCTATTTATTATGCTACTGGTTTAACTATCACCTTGTTCGCAGCATCTGTTGGAGCGTCGGTTTTTTCTGCTCTGTAGGGCTGTTGATACTGGCTTTAATTTGATTCCCGCTCCTACAAAGTTGAATGCGTTAGGGTTTGATTGATCAGTCGTTTTGCTTCTGAGTAGGGCCAAAAATATTGTACTTCTCTGGTTTTGGCCTTTTCTTGGGCGCCTAACCAAAACGCTTGTGTCATCAAATCCCCGTGTAACTCTTTGAGTAATAGTTTAAGGTGTTTTTTACCCACAATAAAATGTTCAAATTGTTCGGGGAAGACGTCTGTTGGTCCTACAGATAAGGTGTCGAGTGCATATGGGTCGTCAGAGCGGGGCAATAATCGAAACTCTCTTTCGTGCATGTAACAAATCTCATCGTAATCATAAAATATTACTCGGCCATGGCGGGTAATTCCAAAATTTTTGTGTAGCATGTCACCAGCAAAGATGTTGGCTGCGGCGATTTGTTTAATGCACAAACCCAGTTCATCAATGGCGTGGCGTATTTTATCGGGGTCGGTCTCTTGCTCTAAGTACAGATTCAGCGGGGTCATCTTACGTTCTATATACAAATGTTTGATGATCACAGCCTCTGAGGTGACTTCGATGCTACCCGCGCATTCTTCTTGGAGTTCTTGCAATAAGGCAGGATCCATCCGATTTAAGGGTAAACGAAAATTCATATATTCGTGTGTGTCGGCCATGCGGCCCACCCGATCTGTCATTTTGACCAGTCGATAGCATTCCTTAACCCGCTCACGAGTGACTTTTTTGCTTTCGGGAAAGTGGTCTTTAATAATTTTAAATACCACCCCGTAAGATGGCAGATGAAACACTGACATCACTAATCCTCGTATGCCAGGTGCAAAAGTAAACTGATCGTCGCTGTGTTCCATGTGTTGTAAAAAGTTACGATAAAAAACGGTTTTGCCGTGTTTGTATAATCCAAGGGATATATATAATTCGAAGTGTTTTTTGTTAGGAAGAAGCTCATGCAAAAATGCGACAACTTCTGCAGGATGTTGAGTATCGGCCATAAAATACGCGCGGGCAAAACCAAAAATAACACTGAGATCTGCAGGCTCTAACAAAATAGCGTCAATTTGCAGTTGCTTTTGTTGGTCTAACATTAAGGCAATAACAAAAGGGATCGTTTGCTCAGGCATGCAGATTCGGCCCACCAAATAAGCAGATTTACTGCGATAAAATACCGGCTTTAACATCTCAATAGTATGAATGCTGGCAAGTTGTTGGCGGCTTAAATGTTGTCGAATCACTTGCTCTACTAAAGCAAGATCATGTTCTTTGTGAGCAAAATCAAGGTTAAATCGATACGTCTTAAAAATATCGTCTAACAGGTTTCTAACCGTGCCGGTGGTATCAAAACTGTTAACCACTTTTGCACGATAATGACCGGCTAAAAAACAGCGGCTAGGCAAGATAAACATCACAGAATTATCGATAACTTGATGTTTGAAAATCCGCCCAATTACAGAGTTATAAAAGGTTTCCGCTAATTCAAATTGAGGATGTTCATCGAGCAGCTTCAAATAAGCACTTTTGAGCCCTTGCCAAAACGCATGGTTTTGTTGCAAGGGGAAGACATGGTGGTAGATATCACTCACTGCAGCTGACAAACTTTGTTCGTAGATAGTGATACGTTCTTTTACTGCTTGCTGAGTGGCCTGCCATTCGCCTTGCTCGAACCGTTGCTGAGCACCGCCGGTGATTCGACAATACCAACGAAAACTTTTATCAAAACCAGTGAGTATTTGATACGCCACCGTGGCGGTTAGGGTGTTTAAATCGGTTTTGTTGGTGACTTCAAGCATGTCGTTAACCTTATTATTGTGCACTTGGCGATTTGACTAACCAAAGGCAGTGGCTACTGTGTGCCAGTTTTTAGCCGACAATGCTTGTTGGTTGACATAACCATATAGTAATTCAAGGTATTGTCTAACTGTGTGCATTAATTGTTATATTCACTATCATCATGACCTTATATAAGGGCTAACAGCTCATTCGGAGGCGTTGATTTGCCTAGCGTCGTGTAAGGTCCTAGTACATCAGGCTCTGATAGATTATCGAAAAGCCTAGTTAAACACCGCAGATAAAATAGCGTGAGTAAATTCTTTACGTAAATAAAACCCGCGAGGTCGCGTTTGGATCACCGAGCCATGTGGACCAATGGCATCGGTTAAGGCTTTGCCATCTGCAGCCTTGGGTCTCAGTTGCAGATATTGCCCATGACGTGCGGTAATTTTTTCGATTTTACCCAGGGCGATATACTCCATTAATTCTTCCCAGTCTTGGCGTAACTGTTGCTCTTGTTGCGCATTAGCCGTCCACAAAAAAGGCGTGGCGATCATGCGATCTTTAGGGGCGACATCTCGTCGGCCATCAATCGGCACCCACAGCACTTGGCTAAGCTTATTTTTAACGTTGCAATTGTGCCATTCTATACCGGCTATTTGGGTTAAATGGGCATAACAAACGTAGGTGGTTTCTAAGGGTTTGCCTTGTAAATCGATGGGGATGGTTTTAAGTTCAATCCCAAGGGAGGCAAAATCTTGTTGGCTTTTAGAGCCCGCGTTGGCGCCTAAATAGAGTTCAAGTAATTGACCTGTCCAGCCCTTTTCCCTTTTAAAATTACTTGGCACTTTGACATTCACCATACTTGCCAACTCGCCTAAGGTTAGTCCCGCTATCTGTTGGGCACGTTCTAATAACTCCTCACGGTCTCGAGGTGGTGAACTACTAAATAACATGAGTTTTCTCTTGTTTCATGCAGCCAGTAAATAAGCAGTATTGCGCCACATAGTAGGTTGACATAACTAGCAAGTGTTCTGCTGGCAGGGCGATGACAAACTTATTTAGAGCGATCAAACTGTCTGAAATAACAAACAAATAAGCACCGCTTAGCAAATATAAACCGTGGGTTTGGGCAAAAATGGCCAATAATGCCATTGCACTAATAATAAGCATATACACTATGACAGGTAGTTTGAGTTGTGCGGTTTGGGGCAACACAACATACAGAATAATAACCAATATCCCTATCAAAGGAAGCGTCCTTAGCAGGTTTCGTTGAGTAATTTTGGCCCATGGAATAAAACCAATGGCGTAGCACAGGTGAGCGATAGCGAACGCCATTAAGCCAAAAATAAAACGGTTATGCAGGGCACTCGCTAATAATATATCCCCAGTAGCACTAGCAATAAGTGCCAGTGTTAACCACAGACGTATTCTTCTTTTGGGTCCTTTTATTGTCATGATGGCTAAAAACAGGATAGGTGCTGCTTTGTGTATGGCTTGCAAAGGATAATGATAAAACGACGCTGCAATTATGTAGCATAGGGCCAATAGCCAATAAAATAGCGGGATGAGACGGATATGGCTGATATTCATTTATATCTCTTAGCTAACAAGTTTGCAGAAATAATCATCTAGTGTCTGTTTGACGCGTTTTATTCCTTTGAAAGCCAAGTAGTTTATGGAAGAATGCCAGACATTAAAAGAATAGAGTTCTTGGGAGTCTAAGTGATTGATGCCGAAGGATTCCGCGCCAATGTTGGCATAGTAATTTGCAATGAACTAGGACAAGTATTTTGGGCAAGGCGCTATGGACAACATTCTTGGCAGTTTCCGCAAGGCGGAATCGATGAAAATGAAACTGCCGAACAAACGATGTATCGCGAACTCCATGAAGAAGTGGGCTTAAAACCAGAAGACGTAAAAATCCTGGCGGTAACCAAGAATTGGTTACGATACAAATTACCGAAACGACTAGTAAGACAGGGGAGTAATCCAGTCTGTATTGGGCAAAAACAAAAGTGGTTTTTGTTACAATTGACCTGTAAAGAAGAAGACGTAGATCTACTACATTCAAGCCATCCTGAGTTTGATAATTGGCGCTGGGTGAGTTTTTGGTATCCCGTCAGAAACGTGGTGTCGTTTAAACGGGAAGTGTATCGACGTGTGATGAAAGAGTTTGCCCCAACGGCAATGCCAGAGACAGCGAGTATTGGCCAAACCCCAACGAGTAAACCTAAGCGTCGACGCAAGGCATAATAGACTATGTTGAAAACGTTAAAGCGAATTGTACAGGAAGTTAATCAAGCGCCTAACTTAGATGAGGCGTTGACGTGTCTTGCAAATCGTTTAATCGAAGCGCTTAAAGTCGATTCTTGTAGTATTTATCTTGCAAATTACGACCAACAACATTTTTTACTCGTTGCGACCCAAGGCCTAGCCAAAGAGGCTATTGGTCAAGTTACCATTGGCTTTTCTGAAGGTTTAATTGGTTTTATTGGGCAACGTGAAGAGCCCATAAACCTCAAAGATGCGCCTTCCCATCCTCGTTTTAAATATTATGCTGAAGTACAAGAAGATCATTTTCATGCTTTTCTTGGCGCGCCCATTATTCATCAGCGTAAGGTGCTCGGGGTTATTACCTTGCAGCAGAAAAAGAAACGACGTTTTAGTGAAGACGAAGAAGCGTTTCTGGTTACCCTAGCCACCCAACTCGCGGTGCAAATTGCCAATGCAAAAGCGCGAGGCTCGGTACATCTACTCGAGCAAAATGTGCCTAAAGATTGGCAAAAATCGCTTAAAGGGGTGCCTGGTTCCTCGGGCTTAGCAGTCGGTATTGGCTATGTCAGTAACCTACTAGTAAATATTCGCAACCATGTGCCCACTCGCAACATGGATGCAGCTAAGCAAATATTGCTGTATCGCAACGCGGTAAAACAAACACGAGAAGATGTCAGTGTGCTGTCACAGCGCATTCAAGGGGAAGTGCCCGATGATGTGCAGGCCATCTTCCAGCTCTATCATCATTTATTGGATGCCAACAGCCTAGGCCGTGAAGTAGAGCAAAAAATCAATGCAGGTTGGGACGCCCCTAGTTCGTTAAAAATGGTGGTTGAAACCTATATTAGTCAGTTTCAAACCATGTCTGATCCTTATATGCGTGAGCGCGCAGTGGATGTTGAAGACATGGGAAATCGTGTATTGGCGAATATTCTTGGCATCGCAAGCGGCAAGGTCATTGAACGTCAATACCCTGAGCAGGCCATTTTGATTGCAGAGGAAGTGACGGCGTCAATGCTGGCCGAGTTTCCAAGCGAAAAACTGGTGGGTATTATATCCATGCGTGGCTCAACCAACTCTCATGCTGCTATCATGGCCAGAGCAATGGGTGTGCCGGCCGTTATGGGCTTGTCTAATGTGCCTTTTTCCTTACTCAATGAAAAGGACATACTATTAGACGGTTATACCGGTGATGTGATTGTGTCGCCCAGTGCCACCATTCGTCACGAGTTTGGATTGTTAATTCAAGAAGAGGCAGCGCTCACAGAGCGAATTCACTCACAAGATAGTTTACCGGCGATTACCGTGGATAACTGTTCAATGAGTCTGTTGGTCAACGCTGGCTTATCACTTGAAGCAGAAAAAAACGATAATCCCTACTCAGATGGCGTAGGCTTATTCCGCACTGAAATTCCTTTTATGATGCGTGAACGATTCCCCACCGAACAAGAACAAGTAAAACTTTACCGGACGTTATTACAAAGCCAACCTTCGAAACCTTTTACCATGCGAACGTTGGACGTGGGGGGAGATAAACCCTTACCCTATTTTCCAATTAGTGAAGAAAACCCTTTCTTAGGTTGGCGTGGTATTCGCTTAACCCTTGACCATCCCGAAATATTTTTAGTGCAAATTCGGGCTATGTTGCGTGCAAGTATTGGTCTAGATAACCTCAACATTATGTTGCCGATGATCACTTCGGTAAATGAAGTGAAAGAGGCAAAAAGATTGTTGGCCCAAGCTTTATTTGAAGTGTCGGAAGAAGCTGCCGAATTGGGTGAGAAAATTATAAAACCCAAAATAGGCGTGATGCTTGAAGTCCCTGCAGTGATTTATCAGCTACCCCAATTGGCCAAACACGTGGACTTTTTCTCGGTCGGAAGTAACGATTTAACACAGTATTTATTGGCGGTGGACCGCAATAATGCACGAGTCGCCGATCTATATGACAGTTATCACCCTGCAGTGCTCACTGCTCTATATCATATTGTGCAACAAGCAAATGCTTTGAACGTACCGGTTACGGTGTGTGGCGAACTTGCAGGCGAGCCTGCGGGTGCCGTACTGTTGTTGGGCATGGGATATCGTAAACTCAGTATGAACAACCATAATTTACTTAAAGTTAAATGGGTTGTGCGTAATGTCAGTTTGCAGCAATCTGAGTTGTTATTACACAGAGTATTGACCCTTGATAATCCCAAGGAAGTGCGTCAAGAAGTGAATCTTTATTTAGAAACAATTGGTCTGGGCGGCCTCGTACGAGCTGGCATATAATGCAGATAAAATATAAGTATGCAGGTCAATAATTGGACGTAGTAATCACTATATTTTTCTGGTGTTTAGCGATGGGGGCGGGGGTTGGATTTCTGGCTGGCCTTTTAGGCATAGGCGGTGGTCTTATTATGGTGCCTGCCCTCGTTTATTTATTCATGAATAAACTAGGGCTTGATATTTCATTTGCCATGCCAATGGCCATTGCGACTTCACTTTCAACCATCATGTTTACCGGTTTGTCCGCGTCGTTCGCGCATTATAAATTGGGTAATTTAGACCGTTACATACTCAGCTACAGCGGTGTGAGTATGGCCATAGGGGCTATCGTTGGCGCTCAATTTGCCAGTATGATCCCCGGTGAGTTGTTGAAAAAGATATTTGCTGTTTTGGTGATTGCCATAGTTATTTATATGGTTTTTGGTAAACGGAAAGCCTCTGCTCAAGAGGTGAGTAAAGGCATTTTAAGCGGCATTGGCTTGGCTACGGGGAGTTTGTCGGCCTTAATGGGGATAGGCGGTGGTGCCATTCTAGTGCCGTCCTTAGTGTGGTTTAACGTTAATATTAAACACGCTATTGGCTGCGCTGCATTTTGTGGTTTAGTTATCGCAGTATTTGGCTCCTTAAGTTTTGTGCAAGCGGGTTGGCATCATACAGACTTGCCACCATTGTCATTTGGCTATGTTTATTTGCCAGCGAGTTTGGGGATTGTGTTGCTATCGGTGTTTACGGCCTCTTGGGGTGCCAAGGTAGGGCAAAAATTAGATACGCAACTTATAAAGAAAATTTTTGCAGGATTTCTGATACTCGTCAGCCTGCGTATGTTGTTAGGATAAGTAAAAACCAATGAATGATAGTTATTTTGTTTTTCCCCATATTGATCCGGTTATCGTTAGCTTAGGACCCATCAGTTTACGATGGTACGGGCTAATGTATTTAGTGGGTTTTGTTGCTGCATTTTGGCTGGCAAGTAAACGATTATCTCGCACTAACTGGAGTAAAGATCAGCTCAGCGACATGTTATTTTGGGGATTTTTGGGCGTCATCTTAGGCGGTCGTGTCGGCTATGTGTTCTTTTATCAATTCCCTACTTTTTTAGAAGATCCTCTATATTTATTTAAAATCTGGACCGGCGGAATGTCTTTCCACGGGGGCTTGATTGGTGTGATTTGTGCGCTGTGGTTATTTGCTCGCAAAACGCAGAGTCATTTATTAACGGTTGGTGATTTTGTCGCGCCGTTAGTGCCTATCGGTCTGGGCGCTGGACGTGTTGGGAACTTCTTAAATGCTGAGCTTTGGGGGCGCACCACTGACGTTCCATGGGCGGTTATTTTTCCTAATGCAGGCAATTTACCTCGTCATCCATCTCAGCTTTATGAGTTTGCTTTAGAAGGCGTAGCTTTATTTATTATTCTATGGTTATTCTCAAGTAAACCACGCCCGAGGGGCGCTGTAAGTGGGCTGTTTTTATTGGGATATGGTGCCTTTCGTTTCTTTATTGAGTATTTCCGCGAGCCTGACCAACATCTGGGTTTGTATCATGACTTTATTTCCCGTGGGCAAATTTTGTCATTGCCGATGATTATTACCGGACTTGCGCTAATTGTGTGGGCTTATCGATACAATGCCCTTCCAGAGCAAGCCCTACCAAAGACAAAGATAAATAAGAACGTAAAATCTTAGTTCGTTAAAAATGTAGAGACTCAGATATGCAGCAATATTTACAACTAATGCGCCATGTACTTGATACGGGCACAAAAAAAGAAGATCGCACCGGCACCGGCACCCTGAGTGTATTCGGTTATCAAATGCGCTTTGACTTGAGTCGAGGTTTTCCGTTGGTGACGACCAAAAAGTGTCACTTACGGTCTATTATTCATGAGTTGTTATGGTTTCTTAAAGGAGAAACCAATATTGCCTATTTAAGCCAGCACAATGTAAAAATTTGGGATGAATGGGCAACTGAGGAAGGTGAATTAGGCCCTGTTTATGGTAAGCAATGGCGCAGTTGGGAAGGGGTTGACGGCCAAGTTATCGACCAAATTAGTGAGTTAATAGAGCAAATAAAGCATAATCCTGATTCTCGACGCCTGATTGTCAGTGCGTGGAATCCCAGCGTTCTACCTGATACTCAATTTTCACCAAAAGAAAATGCCCAGCAAGGACGACAGGCTCTACCACCCTGTCACACAATGTTTCAGTTTTATGTTCTCAACGGCAAGTTGTCTTGTCAGTTGTATCAACGCTCTGGCGACGTGTTCCTTGGTGTGCCATTTAATATTGCAAGTTATGCCTTACTGACTATGATGATTGCTCAAGTGTGTAATTTGCAGGTAGGCGATTTTATTCACACATTCGGTGATGCACACTTATATGTTAACCACCTTGAGCAAGCGACATTACAACTAAGCCGTGAGCCATTTCCCTTGCCCAATATGGTGATTAACCCTAGTATAAAAAATATTTTTGATTTTACGATTGACGATTTTGAGCTACTAAATTATCAATCGCATGCTCATATTAAAGCACCAATCGCAATTTGATTTTTGTAAAAGGTAATACAGTCATATGACAACACCCGTACTCATTTGTGATGATTCTGGTTTTGCCCGCAGGCAAATGGAAAGATCAATTCCCGATGGTTGGGATGTTGAAATTAGTCATGCTGAAAATGGTTTGCAAGCCTTAGAATTCATCCGTGCTGGTAAAGCCGATGTAATGTTTCTTGACCTCAACATGCCAGTGATGGATGGTTATGAAACCATGCAAGCCATACGTGATGAGGATTTACCAACCCTAGTTATTGTTGTTTCTGGTGATGTGCAACCTGAGGCTCGAGTAAGAATGATGGGTATGGGTGCGATCGATTTTATTCGCAAACCTATCGACAATGGCAAATTAATAGAAATTCTTAACCAATATGGTCTTTATTCGGGTGAAGCGATTGCCAGTCATCGCGCTGAGAGCGTGCCTCAATTTCAGATGGAGTCTCGCGACGAAAGCTTAGACGCTTACAGAGAAATGGCCAATGTCGCAATGGGGCAAGCGGGTGAAAGTTTGGCCAAGATGCTAGGCGAGTTTATCAACTTACCCATCCCCAATGTTAACTTAATCACTAATAATGAATTGCATATGGCCATTACCGATATTCAGCGTAATGAGCAGGTATCAGCGGTTTCTAAAGGGTTTATCGGCTCAGGTATCAATGGCGAAGCCCTAGTTATTTTCAATGAATCTAATTTTGCCAATATGGTGAAATTACTCAAATATGATAAAGGCACCAGTACCGAAAAGTTAGAACTCGAAGCGCTTATGGACGTATCAAATATTTTGATTGGAGCATGTCTTAATGCGCTTTCTGAGCAACTGCATGTCACCTTCAGCCATAATCACCCGATCATATTGGGGCGGCACTGTGATTTAGACGACATTCTCAAAAGTAATATGAAAAAACAAGACAAGATATTGGCGATTGAAATTGCTTATTCAATAAAAAGCCAAGATATAAACTTTGATTTACTCTTACTATTTCCAAATCATTCGATTGATTTGATTCTAGATAAATTAGTTAAAATTTAATACTGAGGAGCAGTGATGGCCATTGATTCAAGCTTAGCAGAAATGCATTGGAAACATGACCTGCTAGGTTCTATTGAAGTCGGTATTGTTGTACTTAATAAAAATTTTGAAGTGCAGGTATGGAACCAGTTTATGGAAAACCACAGTAATATTGTGCCTGGCTTCATATTAGATAAAAGTATTTTCGAGTTTTTTCCTGAGATAGATGAACAGTGGTTCAAGCGCAAAGCAGAGCCTGCTTTTAAATTACGCTGTCCGGTTTTTGTGATTTGGGAGCAACGTCCCTATTTGTTTAAATTTGGTACCATTCGACCCATTACTTCACAAAGTGACTACATGTACCAAAATATCACTATTTTTCCACTCGCGTCACTCAGTGGTCAAGTAGAGCAAATTTGTATACTGGTTTATGACGTAACGGATGAAGCGGTAAATCGTCAAGGTATTCAAACACTCAACAAAGAACTAGAAAAAATCAGCCGAGTGGATGGTTTAACTGGTTTGTACAATAGGCGGTATTGGGAAGAACAGTTTGATTTAGAGTTTAAACGTGAAAAACGTAATGACCATCCCTCTAGTGTAGTGATGATCGATATCGACCACTTTAAGAGAGTAAACGATACCTATGGTCATCCTGCTGGTGACGATGTCATTCGCTCATTAGCGCACATCATTAAAAAAGCAACAAGAGAAACCGATGTGTGTGGGCGTTATGGCGGTGAAGAGTTTGCTATTTTGTTACCTGATACGCCAGTGGCGAATGTAGAATTTTTGACTGAACGGATCCGTCGCTTAGTTGAAAAATACACAGTTATCCATGAAGAACATGAAATTAACTTTACTATTAGTATTGGTATTGCAGGTTTTAATGGTGAATTTAAGAGTCATACCCAATGGCTTGAAGCTGCTGACCAAGCGCTTTATCGAGCTAAGGCTTCAGGTAGAAACAAGGTAGTCGTTGCTGGTGAATAAAGCACCAGCTTCACTTTTGCGTAATCGAATAATTGATTGAATATAATCAGTGGACGTGATCCAATAGCCTTATGATTTTTTATAGATTTTTCCTGTGATCCACACCTTTAAATCCACTTTATTGTGCTACAAAGATAAACGTCTCCTTTTCATCTTTTTATTTGGTATAGCCAGTGGTTTTCCTTGGGTTATGATTGGCTCGGCCTTATCGGCTTGGCTGCAAGAATCCGGTTTAAGCCGCTCTTCTATTGGCTTATTTGGCTCCATGTTTATTGCTTATTCGATTAATTTTATGTGGTCGCCATTGTTAGATAGAGTGAAACCGCCGTTTTTAGGACAGCGACGGGGCTGGATACTAAGCACTCAAATCCTTATTATTCTGGCATGTATAGGCTTAGCCGTCATTCCGGTGAAAGAGCAGCTACTGCTTGCTGGACTGATTGGCTTTTCATTGGCCTTATTCTCAGCCACTCAAGATATTTCGATTGATGCCTATCGTATCGACATCATTAAACCAGAAGAAAAAGACACGCTTTCTGCCGCCTCCGCTATGGCTACGGCAGGCTGGTGGACCGGCTTTGGTGGCTTGGGGGCAATTCCTTTTTTTATTGCTGATTTACCTAATTGGCAATGGTCCGAAATTTATTTTGTCTTAGCTGGAATTATGGCGCTTTTAGCCTTGGTGGTATTGGTTTCTGAAGAACCGGTGACAGATCGAGAATATCGGCAGCAGCTTGCGGCTAAAGCTTATTCTGAATGGCAAGCTGCTAGCGGAGCGTTACTCGATACTAGGCAAAAAATGCTTAATTGGTTATTAGTTACCTTGGTTGAACCCTTCCGTGATTTTTTTCAACGGAATACCTTTAAGTTAGCTTTTTCAATTTTGATGTTTATCTTTTTATTTAAAATAGGTGAAGCATTTTTAGGCAGAATGAGTATTGTTTTCTACAAAGAATTAGGCTTTTCTAATAGTGATATTGGTAGCTATTCAAAGCTATTAACCTGGTGGATCACGATCGTATTTTCGGTGATCGGTGGCATGGTGAATATTCGTTATGGGATATATCGAGGTTTAATGGTCAGTGGTATTGCCATGGCTGCAAGTAATCTAATGTTTGCTTTAATGGCCCAAGTTGGCCCTGACAAAGCGCTGTATGCGGCAACGATCTTTGTAGATGGATTCACAGCTGCTTGGAGCTCGGTGGCCTTGGTTGCGTTTATTTCTTTGTTATGTAATCAGGCTTTTTCCGCTTCGCAATATGCCTTGATGGCATCGCTTGGCGTATTAGGCAGGACGTTTATGGCATCAAGCAGTGGTTTCTTAGTAGACTGGATGGACGGCAACTGGAGTGCATTTTTTGTTTTGACCGCAGTGATGGTCGTCCCGAGTCTTATTTTCTTGTGGACCATCCGTGACCATATTGGACGTTTAGAGCGTGGCGAATATCACAATCGCTAAGGGGTTAAGGTCTTATTCCAATGCAATCCATGGGGAAGGGATATTTTTTCTGGCCTAACAAGGCATCTACGCAAGTCATTAATTCATCTCGTAAGAACAAATCAGTGAGCAAGGTTTCTTGCGGCCAATAGTGAATTTGATGCATAAGGTGCCAAAATACGTTTTCATTTTGACCGTATGGCAGGTGTTTACCTTGTTGAATTTGCGCCCATTCTTCCATGGTATCCCAAAAGAATAAATCGAGTTCTTCATAGACAATTTTGTAGTCTAAATACGCATTGACAAAGTAGGCCAATTGCTTAGATTTATTTTTGATGAAGCTGTGGACGGTTTGCACGAGTCTTTTAGTTCAGCTCTTTTGAGTTAGATGCGAGTAATTATAGTTAAGATTCTAAAGGTTTGTCGAAGTTTGACAGTGTAAAGATTGTGTAAACTTTATGTATTTGAAATTTAATAGCATTTTTTGATAAATATTGCTCACCAGCCCATGTGACTTAACCAACCGTAAATTTCTTTACTAATATAAGGTGCAGCGCTATCCATTGCGTTAAGACCAATGATTTTTCTCTGTCGATAGTGCAATTTTAGCGATCTAATGGTTGCGACTTTGCGTTTTTGAACGGTAGAGGCACTCCAGACGTTGTCCCCATCACTGTAAAAATCTAAAACCGGCATAGATGTACTCGCTAATTGTATGGCGAGTTTTTGATTGGTTAGTCTATCAGGCCAATACGGCTCGATGACGACCATCGCGTCGGGTGAGGGGAGGCTTTGCTCTGCGTATAGATGGATGAGACTGGCTGCACTAGTCCCCTGAGCAATAACCAGAATAAACCCTGGATATTCTTTGGCTTTTTCAATTGCCGCTAGCATGGTTACCGATAAACGTTGTAAATGTTCATCCAAGGTTTGTTGAGAGAGGTATTTGCCAGAATCTTTAATCGAAGGAAGGGAAGACGGACTGTCTGTCACGGGCTCGATATTTTCTCGCGGTGTAAGAAACTGCGTGGGGGGGCTAGGCACTAACATAGTTACCCAACCAAGTTCATTTAGTTCTGATACCAAAGGGCTTAAGCCGTGTTTGCTCGTTAAGGTGGTATGACTCTGCGTAACTAAAATAGCGACTCCTCTAGCAATAGCATTGGTGTTTTCTTGCAGCATCACCAGAACATCTTCATCGCCCACTTTTAGCTTTATATATCGATCGCTAAAAAATTCTCTTTCTAAGTCTAGGGTGGCTAACACGGATGGGTTAACTGCGGCTGTCACAGGCACACACATCAAGCAAGCTAAGAGAATTACTACTGTTTGATTAAATGCCACACGTGTTCGCCCTGACTAACCTTACACTTATATCGTACCCCATAGCACCAGACTTTAACTTAAAATGGAACTGGGCTGAAAAAGCGTTGTTTTATTCCATTGCTTGGGTGATTAAAGCTTAGATATTTGGCATGTAAGTGAAGACGTGAGGCCAGCGAAAGAGCAGTAGGGTGTGCGTACAAGCGATCGCCAATAATAGGGTGACCAAGACTCAACATGTGCACTCTAAGCTGGTGGGAACGCCCAGTAATAGGAAACAGTTCAATCCTTGATGTGTCCTTGCCCTTACTGAGTACTTGCCAACGAGTCAGTGCTTTTTTGCCTCGTTCATGATCCACCATTTGCTTAGGGCGATTCGGCCAGTCACAGATGAGGGGAAGATTCACCTCCCCGGATTCTTCTGATGGCCAGCCGTACACAATAGCTTCGTAACTTTTTTCTGTTTGTCTTAATTCAAATTGGCGAGACAAGTGCCGGTGCGCAGCTTTATTCATGGCCATAAGCATAATGCCAGATGTGGCCATGTCTAAACGATGAACAATACTTGCGCTTGGAAATACACGCTGCACACGAGCTTGCAGTGAATCAGCATGTTCAGGCGCTTTACCGGGTACACTCAGCAGCCCTGAAGGTTTATCAAGTATCACGATATCGTCATCTTGATAAATTATCCTTAAATAGGGCGACAGTGGTGGTTGGTAGTTTAGTAGCGCCATTAGGGGTTATTGACGACCAAGCGTACGGCTTCTAAATTCAGTTTAGCACTTGTAATTAAGTGAGTCAGGCTGCCTATCTGTTCTTCTAGATGGCTTATTTCTTCAGGCCTAATCGCTGGATTCACTTCACATAAACTTTGTAAGCGCGCTAATTCATCGCCAAGTAAGGTTTGCATTTGCTGTTGACGTTCAGTCTTAATTTCTCCTGCCAATTGCTCTGCTTGTACTTGGGCCGTTTCTAATGCACTAACAACCTGTGTGCGGAGAGCATTAATCAGTTGCACACCCATTTTAGGCCGTACAGACTCAATTTTAAAAAACGACTTATCTTCGTTTTCTAGTTTGGTATTAATACAAACTTTAATGGGAGTTGGTGGTAAAAAACGCGCTAACTGCATGGTTTTTTCTGCCTTGGCCGAGAGGACAAACAAACATTCAAGCCAATATGCACCAGCGGGTAGCGATCTATCTTGGCACAAGCCAACAGAACTTTTACCAATGACTTCGGTAGTTAACATGTCCATCGCATGAGTGATCATGGGATGATCCCAGCTGAGAAAATGGGCGTTTTCGATCCGAGTAGCCGTAGTGCGCTCGTACGTAACGGTCATTCCCTCCTCATCTAAACCGGGAAGTGGACTTAACATGGTTTCCGTCGGGCGAAGTAAATAGCAACTTTCGTCTTTTTCTTCTTGTAATACACCAATTGCATCAAACAACTTTGTCATAAATAACTCAAGAGTTGGAGACTCTTCGGCATTTAAGATGCGAGCCAAAAACTGTTCTACACGACCCTGGCCAGAAGAATTAAGCTCTAGTAATTTGTCACGTCCTTGCTCCATTTTTAACTTAAGTGTTCTATGCAGTTCGGCGGTTTGATTAATCAAGTGATGACATTGCGTTTCATCCTCAGGGTTTTGCAAGCAATTCAACAAGGCTTCTTGGGTTTCTTCGTAAACTATCATGCCGCTGGGACAAGTTTGTTCAAAGGCATTTAAGCCTTGATGATACCAATCAAGTAAGACTTGCTGAGCGCTTTCTTTAAAATACGGCACATGGATGCACACATCGAACTTTTGTCCTATTCGATCTAAGCGTCCAATTCGTTGTTCTAATAAATCGGGAACGCGTGGCAGGTCAAATAAGACCAAATGATGAGCGAACTGGAAGTTACGACCTTCGCTACCAATTTCACTGCATATCAGTACCTGTGCGCCTTCTTCACTTTGAGAAAAATAAACGGCCGCTTTGTCTCGTTCAACAATACTCATGCCTTCATGAAAAACCGTTGAGCGTATGCCCGTTTTAATGCGCAAAGCCTCAGATAACTGCATGGCAGTGGCAGCATTCGCACAGATTGTCAGGACTTTTTCGCCCTTTAATTCTTTGAGTTTATCGGCAAACCATACAACGCGCGGATCAACATCCACCCAACTGTTCACTACATTAGGGTGACGCTCTGGAGTGAGGTGCAACTGCAGATTATTGGGTTCAAGCGCTAATAGCATTTGATATTCGAGTGGCTGACTTAAGCCATAAGACAGAAGTTTTCTGCCAGGAAAGCCAGCAACTCCTGCGCGACTATTTCTAAACAACATTCGCCCAGTACCATGGCGGTCGAGCAGGGTATGCAGTAATTTGGTTCTTTGCTGGCGATCCGCTTGATTGATGTTTTCAAGCATGCTGCTATCAGCAAACTGGCTGATAGCCGCTATGTCATTAGCGCTTAAACTCTCACCACTTAGTAAGGGCGTGATGGCTTGCGCTAACTGGCTATATTGCTGTTCTTCATGAACAAAACGTTGATAGTCATGAAAACGCGCAGGGTCAAGCAGGCGTAAACGAGCGAAGTGGCTTTCATGTCCAAGCTGGTCTGGCGTCGCGGTTAATAGCAAAACACCTGCAGTGGCTTGAGCTAATTCTTCGATGACTTGATACTCTTGTGACGGTTGCCCCTGTGACCATTTAAGATGGTGCGCCTCATCGACTACCATTAAATCCCATTGAGCCGCTAAGGCTTGTTGATAATAGCGGCTGTTATGGGTTAAAAAATCCAAGCTGCAAATGACTAATTGCTCTGCATCGAAGGGGTTACTTGCATCTTCTGACATCGCCTCGCAACGTTCTTCGTCAAACACTGAAAACGCTAAATTGACCCGACGTAACATCTCGACCAACCATTGATGCACCAAACTTGATGGCACGACTATTAACACTCGTTGTGCTCGTGCTGTGAGTAATTGTTGGTGAATGATCAGGGCAGCTTCAATAGTTTTACCTAACCCTACTTCGTCAGCAAGCAGGACTCGTGGGGCATGTCTACGCCCCACTTCTGAAGCGATGTGCAACTGATGAGGAATTAAATCCACACGAGCGCCAACAAAGCCTAATAAGTCCGATACGCTATGATTAAATTGATGTTGTAAGCATTGCTCACGTAAGTTAAACCATTTTGGATGATCAAATTGACCATTAAACAAACGCTGCTCAGGCTGGCTTAATTGAAAATGATGGTCGATAAATGTTTCTTTCAGCGCAGCAGCGTGTTTGTTATCGAGACGAGTTCCATAATAGGTAAGTTGGCCATCTTGCTCGGTGATGCGTTCAACTAATAGTTCCCAGCCTTCATGGCATTTAACGGTATCACCCGCTTCAAATTGAATACGAGTAAGAGGGGCTGACTGCGCTGCATATACTCTTGTTTCACCCGTTGCAGGGAAAAGTACCGTAAGGGTGCGATTGTCGAGCAGAATGATCGTGCCTAACCCCAGATCTGACTCAGTGTCGCTCAACCAACGTTGTCCCAAAGCAAATAGTTGTTGTTTCGCCATCGTTATTACGGTTTCCTGTCTAAATGAATTTTCTGTATTGTTATGAATATGATTATGGCAGCAGTATGGCAGATTTGCTTAAGCAAGATGCACGACGCCCATTTTGTCACGCACTGCGCCGAGTGCAGCGTCATATTGTATCAAATTAAAATCGACTTACGTGCTGATCCGTTATTTTTTCCTAAAAATTAATAGGACGATGGGTGGAAAAGTTGATGAATATGGAGAAAAAGTGGTTTATTGTTGATTTACAGCTGAGCAATAAATCAAAAATTGTTCAGACTGTAGACTAGTCTGTGAGTGAGGTTTGCGAGGTTCACGGTTAGACTTTTGTCCGATCAAATCTGCAGCCAACCATGCCTACCACAGATATTCAGGCCTCATTGATGTGGAGATACGGATGCCAAAAAAAGCAGCACTAGATTCAAAAATTTATGTGTTAGATACCAATATACTCCTTCACGAACCACTCGCCTTTTTATCCTTTAAAGAAAATGACGTTGTTGTACCCATGACGGTGCTCGAAGAGCTAGATTATATTAAAGATAGTAAAAAAGACGTTGCGCGAGATGCTCGCGTATCAATTCGCGCGATGGAAGATTTGCTACACGATGCCACGCCAGAGCAAATGGTCGATGGCGTGTCAATGAAAGGCCTAGGAGCAGGCGACACGGCGCCTTCGGGTAGCCTTTCAATCTTTGTTGATCATGGTCTGCCTATCGACAAACACGTGTTTACCAGTAATGAAAATGACAATCGCATCATCAATAGTGCCCTGCATTTACAGGCGGAGTTTGCACCTCGTCAAGTGGTCTTAGTTACCAAAGACATCAATATGCGACTCAAAGCAAAAGGTGCAGGTTTGGCTTTAGTTGAGGATTACCGTACCGACCAACTGATTAGTGACATTAAGTATCTGTCAAAAGGCTACCATACCTTCTCCGGTCAATTCTGGAATCAAGTCAAGTCGGTCGATAGTCGTACCGAAGGGCGCGATACCATCCATACCATTGAGCGAAAAGTATTACCTGAAGCGTATGTCAATGAATTCTTAATTGATGAAGAAGGTAAGTTTGCAGGCATAGTTGAGTCGATGACTGACGAGCATCTTGAAGTATTGGACCTCGGAGTTGACCGTTTGATGGGACGCAGAGCTTGGGGCATTACACCGAAAAATATAGGCCAAGCGATGAGCTTACATGCCTTGCTCGATCCGCATATCGATTTGGTGATTCTAACGGGTCCTGCAGGTAGCGGTAAAACCCTGCTGGCATTGGCTGCCGCCTTGGAGATGGTGGTAGAGAAAAACATGTACGATAAGATTATTGTCACGCGTAGCACACCAGAAATTGCCGAATCTATTGGTTTTTTACCGGGTACCGAAGAAGAAAAAATGGCACCTTGGCTTGCAGCTATCACTGACAGCTTAGAAGTGCTGCATAAACATGATGAAAATGTAAAAGGCTCCATGAGTTACATTATGGAAAAAGCCAATATTCAGTTTAAGTCAGTCAACTTTATGCGCGGGCGAAGCATTCAAAACGCCATCGTGATTTTGGATGAGTCGCAAAATTTAACTGCCTCTCAACTCAAAACCATCATTACCCGATGCGGTGAAGGGACCAAGCTTATTTGCTCTGGTAATTTAGCTCAGATAGACAGTAACTACTTGAGCGCTGTTACATCTGGATTGACGTATTTAGTCGAGAAATTTAAGAATTTTTCGGGTAGCTCCACCATTAACCTAGATGGCGTAGTGCGTAGCCGCTTAGCTGAGTTTGCCGAAGAACAAATGTAAGTGTTAAGTGGATGGGATATACGAATCACTATTACTAGGTCGGGGTGCATTAAGTGAGATTTACAAAGGGTCTGATACTTTAAACACGTATCAGACCCTTTTATTAGGGCTACCTAAAATATGTAGTTAATGGCAAAACGAACGGCCGTTGCATCTCTAGTATCATCCAAATCATCACTACGTTTGCTCACATCCGCTTTTAATGCCACATTCGTGTCTAAGTCATAACGCACACCAACTGACGTAACACTATATTCTTCCATTGAGCCAAGTTGCAACCCTACACCAATCTGAGTTGCTATTGCCAATGGTTCGGCAGGGAGCCCAATAAGCCTATCGGTAAACTTAGGCTGATTAGCACTATCCTTTTTCTCGTAAGTCACCGAGGGCGTCCATTTACCAGCACGCATTCCTGCTGAAAGATAATAACTAACCGTTTTTGGCACAAAGGTCTCTTTAGCTTCTGTTATCGTGTATTCTGCCATAATAAACCAATCAAATTTATCGACTTCCATACCGACACCTGTAAATGTACCCGTATCTTTGTCAGAAGCTAAATCATTCGCGAACTCCGGTAAACCTAGACTTCGGATAACATCTAGCGCCATCGTTAGTTCAGGCCCAGTCGTGGATACTTTTGTAACGCCATACACCCCTCGTACTTTAAACCAGTCTCTGGATAATTCTGCGCTCGCTATCAGCAAGTTATCGGCTGCAAGCTTGTTACCTAAAAAGTCGCCAGAAAAACTGCCGAGACCCAATTGCATGTTATATTCCCAGTCACCAGAGTAACCGCTGTAATCAAAGCGCACACCATCCATATTCTGAGTAGGTACATCATAAATCACTCTTGGACTATTTACCCAGTGATAGGAATACCCTACATCACTAGAAGTAGAATAACGAAACAAAGGCTGACGTATACGCCCTGCAGAGACAGATAAATTATCCGTTGCTTGGTAAGTGATATAAGCCCATTCAAAATCAGGTTCATAATCATTCTTTCCTCGAGCGACTATTTGCCCTGTGGCCGTCATCTTACTGTTGATGTCGCCACTCACTTGTACGGCAAATAAGCTTTCTGAGGTAAAAGAAAAATCATCATCATAACCATACATACTGTCATCAGAGCTAGTAATACCACCAATTAGGTTGGCAAAACCGTTTATACGAAGTTCAGCTTGAACGCTTGTTGCAAGTAAAGAAAGAGAACCTATTAGTATTAATTTTTTCATTTTTGATGCTCCTGAGATTAGTTAAGTGGAATTGCTTTAACATTGCCGGTTACAGCAGCGCTGTCCACATAGCCAATGGCATCTTGGTTGTCAGCTACCAACGCGATGACCTCTGCATCATTTTGCACTTCTTTCGGAGGGATCCCTTTGCCAGTAAATACCAACTTGGACCAATAGGCTGAAACTTGAGCAGAGCTTCGTCCTAATACTGTTGTATCAAAATCTGTACGACTAGGGGAATCTGCGATTTGGTTGACGGGAATGGCTTCTTTGCCATTTGAAAATTTACCTTCTTTACCCAAAAAAATGCGTTGTGCAACTTTTGCGTCTATTACAGAGTCATTATTGGGATTGACGATAATAACGGTTTCAGAAAGAGCGGAAAAACTAACAGACAGAAAAACACTTGAACTGAGTATAGCCTTAATTAAAGCTTGTTTTTTTAACATGTCACGACCTTATAAGATTTGTGAATTCGCATCCATGCTAAGGAGTTGTTTTTAAATCTTAGTCGATTAAGTTAAATTAGCGAATTGTAAGAAATAACGTCAGTATAGAGCTCGGTACGTAGGTATTTAAATTCATACTATATGGCTATGTTCTTGGTTATTTTGCGCAAGGGACAGGGATAAAATACAAGCTAAATGCAGGTTAGGGTACTTGCTCGTAACTAAATAACCTACTATTGATCGCTCGTTCACTCGATGCAGCGACAGTGCCTAGGGGCATGAGAGCGGGACCCGTTGGCTCCATAAGTAAGTAGTCAGAGCCACCAAAATTGAAGGTTTGTTCGTTGCTTCTGTGAGGAAGGCTGATACCTAATAAAGCGTGTTGTGGCAAATACACCATAACTAATTTTATTTCTGGCAATAGAGAACGAATCAAGCCTGCTGTGAGAACGGACTTACTATCGCAGTCGCCAATATTTTCTCTAATAAGAGCAAGCGGCGGCAAAAAACCTGCACCATTTGAGCTCATTCTGTCTTCTAATTCGTTATAGGGAATGCTTTGAACCCAGCTTAAAAGTAAGTTTACATATATTCTACTTTCACTATTAGGCGGGAGTTTTTCATATATCGCTTGTGCAATCGGTAATAAAGGGGCTTTATTTTCGTTTATGTATCGTAAGTGATCGGCTTTCACCGCTTCTTGACCAAGATGGGAGTAAAAACGGGTGTAGTAATGGTCATGTAAATACTTGTCAAACGCTCTCTCCTGGCTTTTCGCCATGGATCCTTGCCATTTTGTTAAAAGCTTAGGTGAGCGACTGCTGACTTTAACGTTAATATCTTGAGTGCTTCGTTGAATTTCAATGCGAGCCTCGCGTGGGTCGATTAACCGTGCAGCTTTATGTAGCTCTATAAAGACGTATTGTTGCGCTAATTCGGGCACGTATCGTTTATGAACTTGTTTGGCGTTTTGTTTGTTCGCTAAATCAAAGGTGAGGTTTTGTGTTTGAGAAAAGCTATCAATCCATTGATAACTAAACATTGTTTTTTGATTTTCTTTGGCTTTTTTAAAACTTACTTGCTCAGCAAACACCTGATAATGGACAGTAAAGAATAGGATGGCGCTTATTTTTGCAATCCACCGAACACAGCAAAATGAGCTTGTAGTAGGCGTCAAAAAAAAGCGCGTAAACGCATTATTCTCTCGGTTTTTGCGTTGGGCTGCTGCGGTGGTTTGTTTGTTCAATTTCCAACATATCATGTTTATTCGTCGCCAGGCCTTCATCCGCGGGTTGATGTTCACTTGCCTTAGGAATAACTAAACTATCGGTAATTTTACCTAAGGCATTAAGTTTTCTGTCTGGGTTAACAAAAACCGGACGGGCTAATAATAAATTATTAGGATAGACCACATGCTCATTAGTGCTGGTGGTGAGTTTGGTATTGAGTAAACCCAACTCTGCAATATAGCCTTCTATATAGTTATCTGCATCAATCACACGAATATAATTGCCACGGCGAAAGGAGGTATGAAACAACAGGATAAAAAAGGATGTTACGTTACTTAAGATAGACCAACTAGCAAAGAGGGCGACCCCTAACAGGGTTATGATCGAAGTAGAAAATATTAAAAGGCCACTAAAATCAATTCCCCAAATGAGTAAAACGACCGCGATAGTCACAGTGGCACATACTAGTCTGACCATGTGATAGGCTTTTGCTACTTGCTCACTTTTAAAGCCGCTGTCATCGGTTGATTTAGTCAAGCGAGGCAGGGTGATACGAGTGACCAAGACATAACCAACCAGCGCTAAGCATGTTGCCAACAGATTGGTTCTGTAAGATGCGACCCAGTTAAGGAAGTCGACTAATATGGTTTCAAATTGCATTAAGGACTACAGATAAATTTACTTGAGGCTAGTTTAATACATAACGCAGGCTAGCAACTAATTGAATTGTTTTTGCCGTAAAAGTCCAAGATTGTATTCCACATCAATTACAGGAATAAAACCTGCTGGCGTTGCAAGGTTGACGTAGCCCTGTACGGTTTCAACTAATAAATCACCAAAAGTTGCAGTTCGAAGCAAAGGTTGGTTGAGCACTTCAGGCAAGTTGTCAGCCATAACCCAAGGAGATATGCCGCCTGCGGCAGCAAAAGCGAGGTCCAACTCAAAACTGTCTATTTTAGTGGCAAAGTCATACAGGGCTATTTCTTTAGTGACGAGTTTGAGTAATTCACGCTCGCCGTTCACTTGAGTTAACCGGGTTTGAAGTTCAGGCGGGGCGTAATACATTGCGATCATAGTAAAGAAATAGCCTTGTTTATTGGTACGCAAGCGAATTGAGCATCAAAGTAACACTGGGTGGCACTATCATGCTACTCGCTGTCAGTCATAGCAAGAATATTAAACTGATCATGTCTCCCAAGGGTCACGGTTATTTCGATGGGACTACAACAAATTTGACAATCTACAATTTGTTGTTGGTTGAGATCGTTATCGGGATCAACCTCTATATCATTGATTTCCATACAATAGGGACAGCTAAACTCTGCATTAGTGGTCAAACTCATTTTATATCCTTTAAATTTGAGACGTCTTTGCCGATATTATTACGGCACAAACTCAAACATAGACCAAAAATACGGATAAATTTAATTTATTTCTGTGTAATTAACTCAGGCTCGCAATATATTCTTTAAAGGCAATATTGCCTGCTTTGCGCTCTTCGGCAATTTTTTGGACATGTGGATTTTCGGTCAACAAAGCCATCAATTCGTGGGCGCCTGGCGCAAGCGCTAACAAGTCAAAATCAAAACACTTTTTAGCTACCACCGAAGCAAGGTCTGCACTGTATAAAAACATGATATCAGCAGCGCTAAACTCACTTCCGGCAATATAAGGGCTAAATTTTGCTGTTCTGGCTAAGCCTTCCATGCCTTTATATAGTGCGCGTTTTACTTCTTTTTTAGTGGCGTCACTCACCACCTGCCCAAAAAACACTTCTGGGTGGCAACGCCGAGCAGGTAATTCGAGATACAGTTCGCACATTTTAACTAGCTCTTTTACTTTTGATTTCGCAAAAGGTTCAGCAGGGTAAAGTGCTGGAAGGGGAAAAGTTTCTTCTAAATATTCGAGAATAACATTCGTTTCACATAAGGTGCCTTGATGTGTTTCTAAAGCAGGTACCTTGCCCATAGGACTCAGCCTCAGAAAGTCGCTCGATTGATTTGGATAGACAGTGTTTTTCGTGTATTCAACATCTTTATAAGCCAAAGCTAATTTAATCATGTTGAAGTAGTTACTTACATCAAAGCCATGCAGGGTTAACATTCTATGCTCCTATTATTATACTGCGTTTTAGCATGGGATAATTTAGGCCTAGTAACAAGATTATTTCATTTATAGATGTTTATAATTTGAACAACACAACAAACAAAAACGCCCGCAGTGAGCGGGCGTTTACATGTCGTTGTTAAGCGAGATTAATCAAACATATATTTAACTGAAAGTACGGTAGTACGTCCGTTAAGTGGGCGAGCACGAATGATGTCGCCTGCGTTTGCCGTTGCTTCTTCAGATTCAGTAATGACAAATTCATCGGTTGCGTTGTTTACGTTAAGTGCAACTGAGAAACGGTCACTGATCCAATAGGTCGCAAACAGGTTAACTAAGTTGTAACCATCCTGTTTAAGTTCATTTGAATCTTGAACATAAAATTCAGTAGAACCTTGGATAGAAGCACCAACTGACCAGTCATCTTGCACGTATTCAGGGGTGATGGTGTAGATCCAATCAGCTTGACGACGTGGTGTTTTGCCTTCTAGGGCAGGGTTGAAAGCATCTTTACTGATTTCAGCGTCAGTCCAAGTCAAGTTACCAGTAACCCGGATGTCATCTGTTGCATTCCATCTGCCTTCGAACTCAAGACCTGTCGCTTTATATTCACGAATGAAGGTTAGGCCACTAGTAAGCTCTGCTTGCGTATCTTCAGTTACAGTGTCAAATAACGTCGCGTTTAACATTAAGTCACGCGTTCCGTATTTAAAGCCTATTTCTAATTGCGTCGTTTCATCAAAACCTGAGGTTGTGCTAGTCAAGCTGCCATCAGAATTTAATGTACCAGCAATTTGTAATAAGCGGTCGGCAATTGCTCGGCTACCTTTACTGTAACGGGCGAAAATTGTTTTTGTATCGTCAAGTAAGTAAGAACCACCTAACGAGTAAGAAACATTGCTTGCTGTGTAGTCAACAATTTGTGAGCTTGCGCCAGCACGATTTAAGTTGATAACACCACCAGCAATAAATCCACTGTTAACTGCTGAAGCGTCTTCGATTTGCTCGATGGTACCGTTGCCGTTTAAGTCAAAGTCAGTATTGCCACCACAACATGAGCTAATAAGTTCGCCAGAAGCAGTCACTTCGTCGTAACGAACAGAGGCATCTACTAAGATATTGTCTGACAATTCGAAGCCGATGTTCATGTAAGGTGCTTTAGTAACGTAGTTTAAATCCCAATCCCAAGACAAGAAGCTGGCTGATAATAAGCCATCAGCAACGAGTTGTGTGCCATCGCCATCGGTGATGTTAAGCATCTGAGAGTTACTGCCATCCAAGGTTTGGATAAAAGTCTGCCAGCTAGCCCAGCTTGTAGCGATGTTTTGATTTGAGTAGTAATAACCCGCCGTTACAGACACGCCATTATCAAATTCTTTACGTAGGCTCATGTCGTTGATCATGTTGCCTAAGTCGTTAATGCGAGTATCAAACAACAAGTTAGTAAATGCTAAGCCATTATATGCATCACCGGCGTTTGGTCCATTTGCTAACGTAACAGACGTTGAATCACAGTTTAGTGCACTGCCGTCACCAGCTGTTGCGCCTGAACATAAAGCGGCAGCAAAACCATCAGCACTTTGAGGGCCTACAGGAAATCCGTCTGTGAACGGTGCAATAAAGCCACCAGAGATATCAGACATACGGAATTTATTTAAAAAGAACACGTTGTCCGCTACTTCTAAGTCAACTTCCATTCCGAAAGACGTTACTTTTGATTCAATGCCATCACGAAGATCACGGTTTTGCGCGTTACCGTAGCTATCAAAAGTGGAAATATTAGTGTTGTAAGCTGAGTTAAGCGCTTGTGAGCTAGCATCGTAGTTGTCTACTGGACCAAATTCGCCATTGCCGTTGAAACGCACAGGAGACGGCAAGTAAGTTGAGACTTTGTCATCTAAGTTTTTGAAGTAAAAACGAAGATGGCCTTTATCAAGTACCTTGGTGATGTTTAGTTTGATTTGACCACCTTGGTCACCATTGTAACCCGTCTCACGAGGGCCTTCACCGTTGCGGGCAAAACCAGCGACATGGTAAAACAAGTCATCAGCAAGCTCTCCGCCGTAGCGAAAATCTAAGCGAAACTCATCATAGTCAACACCAAAAGATGTTCCGATAGCACCACCACCTGATTCACCGGTGTTACTGATAAGGTTGATTACACCACCTGGAGAGTTACTTGCAAACGTCGAGGCAGAACCACCACGAACAGATTCTACTGTAGCTACAGACCAATCGTAACGTAGAAAGTTATCGGCATTACCGAAGTTGATATCACCGTATTCTAATACTGGCAGGCCATCTTCATGTATTTGCAGGAATTTAGAACCACCAGTAGCTAGAGGAATACCACGAATAGTAATGTTCGCGTTACCACCACCGCCAGACGATTCAGCGCGTATACCAGGGATAGCACGAAAAACTTCTGCGGTAGAACGCGGAGCAAGTTTAAGTATGTCATCTTCGCCTAAGGCACTAACTGAAACGCTCGCCTCTTGCATGGTGGCGCCAGCAGGAGAAGCGGTGACTACGATTTGTTCATAAGTCTCTTTGGCCTTTTGCGCCTCCGGTGCTTGGGTTTCCTGTGCGAATGCTTGGACGCTTAGACTTAAAGTTGCAATAGCGATCGCGGCACTAATTTTGTTCTTGTTAAAAACGGAATTAGTCATTGTGAACCTCATTTAGTTTTAGTGTGTTTGTGTAACCAAAGTAATTAAGCGCTATTCAAAACAGCTAGAAACCGGCTTAATCGTTTAAGATGTTGCGCAAATGATAGTGCTTAAAATCTGACTTGTAAATAAATTATAACAATAAAATAACAATGAATTTTAAAAAAGCCTGCTTATTCACACCAATAAAACTCTATGTGCATGATAAATATAGCTTATTTTTTTTACGATTTTTTGAACTTTTATTGTTAAATTAGTGTCTGTCAGTTGTTGTTTTAATCTTTATTAATCGGTTAAGCAATTTAGGTGTTTTGTAATTTGTTGTTTAGATGTTGCTGACGCAAAGCCTTGAGAGTGTTGTTTAGTTAACATTGATTAGAAAAAGCACTGAGGGATTATTACAAAATTTCATCGCGTAAATTAGCGCTGATTAGGTTGACATGCCGCGATAATTAGAACAAATCACTGTTAGGTTTCACTAGTAGATTCCGGTAGTATTGCAAGATGCACAAAGTAAAAAAGTCAGGAAATAGTTATTAAAAAGAAACTCAATTTGAAACAAGTTGCAGCGCAGTTAGGTGTTTCGACAGCGACGGTTTCTAACGCATATAACAGACCAGATCAGTTGTCAGAAAAGTTAAGAGAGCGAATTTTACGAGAGTCCGCTGAACTAGGTTACTACGGTCCTAATTTGGCTGCGCGCTCGTTACGACGGGGAGAGTCGGGCGTTATTGGTGTTATGTTGGCCGACTCAATCAGCTATAGCTTCTCTGATCCTGTGGCAAATCAACTGATGCAAGGAATCGCAGAAGTTTTAGTTGAAAACAAAAAGCAATTATTGCTGTTGTCTAGCGGTATGACATCTGCAGAGCAAAGTAGTGCAGAGTCCTTACCCGACGGTTTTATTCTTTATGGCGCTTTGCAAGGCAACGGATTTGAACATATCAAACGCACCGGTAAACCAGTGGTTGTGGTAGATTTTGAATTTGCCGATAGTGGCTCAGTAAATATAGATAACGAGCAGGGCGCCTATAACATTGCTGAACATGCGCTGCAAAAAGAAGACAACAGCCAAGTGGCGGTTTTGGGCCTTCGTCTGATTGACTCCTCTCGAATCTGTCGCCTAAGTCAAGAGGATCTAAGCATGCCCAGCCAAGAGATTTCTCGATTAAGGTTAGCGGGTTATATGCGAGCCGCCGAAGCGAATAAAGTCAGTATACCGGTCGATAAAATATGGCATATACCAATCAATTCTCCTGAAAAAGCAGAAGTAGCTGCCAGAGAGGCGTTGACCTCTTCACCGTTACCCACTGTGTTACTGTGTATGAGCGACGTAATTGCTTTAGCAGCCTTAAGGGTGGCGAATGAATTGAATATCGCCGTGCCAGGGCAAGTACAAGTAACAGGCTTTGATGACATACCCGAGGCATCCCGCAGCACGCCACCGTTATCTACTGTCTGTCAGCAAAATTTGGAAAAAGGTAGATTAGCTGCCACTATGTTACTTGAGGGAAATTCAAAGGAAAAAGTCATTCTTGAAACTCGTTTGGTCGTCCGTCAAACTTGTAAATAAAAAAGCTGCTGACATTCATTTACCGTCAGCAGCTTGTCTTAATATTACTTTAGGCCAACCACATCACTTGATAAGCTTGAAGTGCAATTTGCCCCTGATTAGATGACACAGACTGTTGGGTGATTAAATCATGACCCAGTGAGCTGTAGAGTTGATCGACAATTTTACTGTCTACGTGTTGTTCAAATTCACTGAAGTTGCACAATACTAATAATGTTTTACCTTCGTTGTCGTGTCTGGCAAAAGCAAATATATGACCGTTATTTGTTTCAAGTATCTGAGTCTCTGCTTGTCCAAAGATACTGTTTTGTTGCCTTATTTGAATTAATGTTTTCAAACCTTGCGATATTTTGTATTGCGCTGATTGTGGAATATTTGCCTGATCAATGGCGGAATCGGTTACAGCAATCCTATTTACCCAACGGTCATCGTGCTTTTTACTGTCGTCATGTTGATAAGAGTAATCGTTCAACAACCCTAATTCATCACCCGAATACAGCAGAGGTACGCCACCAATGCTCAAAATAATACTATGAACCAGTAAGATACGTTTGATCGCGTGGTCGATATTTTGAGAGTCATTATGCTCAATAGCGCTTTCTAAGCCTGCTAAGGATGCCAACGAGCCGCATACTCGACAGTCTCCTGTGCTGGGGTTTTCCCCAAAAGCAACGCCGCTGGCAAAAGAACCTTCAAAGCGACCAGTATAAAACTGATTGAGAAAGTAACGGTGGTCGTTACCATTGATGCCAAGTTGTTGCGCAACATCATCGTCAAACGTCCAGCCAATATCGTCATGGCAACGAATATAGTTGACCCATGCACACTGGTTTGAAATAGCAAAGCTCTTGCGCATAGATTGCGTTAACAATTGTGTTTTACGCGTTGCTAAACTCTCCCACACTAAAGCCATTAATAAGGGATTATAGGATAACTGGCACTCTTGTTTATCGATATATTTAAGCACTTCGTCAGGATGAACAATGGCTTCTGACTTAAAGACGACAGCTGGAGCACTGATTTGTAGGCAACTATTAAATGCTTGAATCAAAGTATGGGCTTTGTCTTGATTTTCACAAGTCGTGCCCATTTCTTTCCAAATAAACGCTAGGGCATCAAGGCGTAGTGCTTCACAACCTAAGTTCGCTAAAAATAGCATCTCGTCTGTAATACCGTTAAATACAGCGGGGTTAGAGTAATTTAAATCCCACTGAAAGCTATTAAATGTTGTCCACACCCATTTTTTAGCCTGCTCATTCCAGGTAAAGTTTCCTCTTCTAACTTGAGGAAATATTTCTCGAAGTGTGTGTTCGTACTGATCAGGCAGGGTGCGATCATCAAACATATGATAGAAATCGGTGTACTCACTGTCACCCTCTTTGGCTGCCATGGCCCAACGGTGTTCATCAGATGTATGGTTAAATACAAAATCCAGTACCAAACTGATACCAGATTTTTCTAATGCTTTGGCTAGCGTTTTAAGGTCGTCTATATCCCCTAATTTTTCATTTACCTTCCGATAATCAGATACGGCATAACCACCGTCACTATCGCCTTTGGGCGAGTCATAAAGAGGCATTAGATGCAGATAAGTAATGCCTAGTTCCTTTAAGTAGGGGATCTTAGCCTGCAGATTAGTTAGGTCACCCGCGAATAAATCTACATAACATGCCATACCTAGCATGTTTTCCGATTGATACCAGTTAGGATCATTCAAACGTTTTTTGTCTTTGCTCTTTAGGGCTCTAGATCGCTGACTAAAGCCTTGCGCCAAGGTATCGACTAATTGCTGTAAATAGTAATAGAAATCGTAACGGTGACCATAAAGTTGGAATAATAGTTCAAACAACCTTGGAAACTCTGCATTTAGCCTAGCTTCAAATACGGCCATATCACTTTTCGACAACTGAGAACGATCGAGACTGATTAGGATGCGATTCAATGAGCGTTGACTTTCTTGTAATAAGTTCATAATTAATTAATCTTCTGATACGTTTAAGTTAAAAGCGTGTGTGCTAATTATTATTGATTCTACCGCATAAAGTAAATACTTTGCTAGGTTATTTTTACAAGGTATTTACAAATAAATTCTGATTTGTTAATGTTAATTCATTGATGCTTAATCGATTAAGTGTTTATTTTAGTATGACATAAAGAAAGATATTCGCTTAAGATTAGCTGTTGATAACATATTTTACGTAAAAACGTTAACCGAATTGAATTGATTAAAGGGTAATAGGCAATGACAAAAGATCAAATAGGAAGCAGTACTACGCTTATTCGTTGGCTTACTTACCTCATGTTTATGATGTTTGCCATGACATCAGATTCTGTTGGTGAAATTATTAAAGAGGTCAAACGTGAATTTGATGTAAGTAACACGGAAGCCAGTTTGTTACATTCATTGTTTATGATAGGTATTGCATTTTCTGGACTTTTTCTGGGTTTCTTAGCGGATAAATTTGGTAGAAAAATCACCATAATCTTGGGTTTAAGTTTATTCGCTCTTTCTTGTTATTTTTTCCTCGCAGCTAATAGTTTTGGCTTCATTCTAGGCCTTATCACCTTATCGGGTATTGCGGTTGGTGTATTTAAAACGGCAGCATTGGCGTTGATAGGTGATATATCGACATCGACTAAAGAGCATACTGGTACAATGAATGGGGCTGAAGCTTTTTTTGGTATAGGCGCTATTATCGGGCCCTTGATTGTAGCCTGGATGGTTAGAGAGGGCGTGGATTGGAAATTACTGTATGTGCTTGCTGGTGGTATGTGCACGTTACTTATTCTGTTAGCTTGGAAAGCTGACTATCCAACTCACAAAAAGCAAACCTCAAACAAAGAACCCATAAACTTTATGAGTAGCTTAAAACTACTTAAGAACCCCTATGCAATGGGTTTTTCAGTGGGGGCATTTTTGTATGTTGCAGCCGAAAGTGCGATTTACGTATGGATGCCAAGTTACTTAGTGTGTGATGCTGCGAGCCTTAGTGATACCTTTGCTTGTTATACAGATGGCCCCGATAAAATGTTAGCGATGTATGCGGTATCTGTCTTTTTCTCCTTACGCGCAGC
>NZ_JANQVQ010000315.1 GCF_030730205.1 Paraglaciecola sp. | reverse complement strand
TTGCAGTGTGGGATGATTTTGATCCTGCAACAGGTGGGAATATTGAAGTAATCAAGTCAGCTACCTTCTTTTCGGCTGTTTATAGCAATATTCCTCAGTTTAATAACTCTGATAGTAACAGTTTTTCTATTAGTCTTTTTCAGAATGGGTTAATAGAAATAATGTTTAATAGTTTGAACACCAACGATTTATTGGTAGGTATATCTTCAGGTGGTGGCAGAACAGGTAGCTCAGTTGATTTATCAACTCGCGGTGCTTGGAATACAACAACTTCTATTTATGAGCAATTTTCTGACAATTTTGACCTAAACCAACGCACATTATCATTCAATACTGCTGTTGATGTGCCTGAACCAAGTTCAATTGCCATTCTTGCATTTGGATTAATTGGATTGATGAGTCGTCGCCTGATCAAATAACAATCATATTTATCAACGTAATTGCAAGGCTACTTCCGTAGCCTTTTTTATAAAAATCATTTCGTCTATTGTTTGTGTCACTAGAACAACTTCATACATTTGCAGATAAAAACCACATACGGTGCCTTTACGTATGGCATACTTCATCATCTAGGTTGTCGGCGGGGTTTGGCTGTCAGCTCGGTTAGTCTTTTTAAGCTCGGAAATGCCCTATATGTATCTGATTTGTTTTGACTTGGACGGCACCCTGTTAAACAACGCCTCTGAGATCTCCCGCTTTACCTACGACACCTTACAACTGTTAAGCGAGAAAGACATTGCCTTCACCATTGCCACCGGGCGCACTATGCTGTCGGCACAGCGAGCGGTGGCGGGTCATAAATTTGTTTTACCGCAAATCTATAATAATGGCGTAACTATCTGGGATCCGAACACCCAGCAACTGACCTTAGAGAACATCTTAGAGCAGACTGAAATTAATACTATTCTTGAGCTTGCTCTGCGCCAAGGGATCTCGCCCTTTGTGCACGTGATTGCACAGCACCAACATGTGGTGTTTCATGCTGAAACCCAGCACGATGTGGAAAAAAGACTGGTCGAAAAGTACTTTAGCGACACGCCACAACAGCTGCAGCCGCTTCACGCCTTAGCGCCTGAGCATCAGGTCACGAATATCAGCATGATTGGCGAGGCAGCCACCATTCATGCCATGTGGCTAAAATTAAACACCTATCCAAACCTGATTGCCTACTCAGGCCCTGCCCTTGAGGGACCGCAGTATCGTTGGATGGACGTGCATCATTACCAAGCCAATAAAGGCAAGGCCGTTGCGCAGTTGAAAAAACAACTGGGTGCCAGCAAAGTTATTTGTTTTGGGGATGGTGATAACGATTTAAGTATGTTTGCTTGTGCTGATGAAAGTTACGCCCCCGCCAATGCCATTGACGAAATTAAACAAGTGGCCAGTGCGGTGATTGGGCATCACCATGAAGATGGCGTCGCGCATTTTCTTCGCGAACGTTTCTCGTTGTAATAAGAAACGCCTGCCAATGCAGCAATACCGATGAGTTTAGTGTTTAGCATGACGCGGTTTGCTCACATCAACACGCCATGAATCATCCCTGAGGCTCCTTTATGAACTTCATTCCTGAAGTTCACCCTTTCGGGCCAGCATAGCTGTTCAAATTCGTTCCCGACGAATTTGTCAGGCCATCCATGGCCTTCAACGGTTGATTTAGAGCAAACAGGTCATGCTTAACTGA
>NZ_JANQVQ010000314.1 GCF_030730205.1 Paraglaciecola sp. | reverse complement strand
TTATTATTAAAGGGATTCGTTGGATGGCTTTAAAAACGGGGGTAATCAAGACAAAAATGGCTAGTTTATCGCCTAATATCGACTTTTTGCTGCATAGCAATTACAGTAAACTTAGACTGTGTTGAACGCAGAAGTCGCGTTTATCTTCTTAACTGACTACCAATAACAGGTTGTGACTATTGTCTTCATTGCATCAGAGTGAGCATGAAAAAATTGAATTAGAGCATCAAGCCGCTAAGATTTTTATGCGCTGGTACGAACACGACACGGGTCATCATATTCGTCACTTATGGCATAATAAACCCAATAAACCTGATGTAAGTTGCCGATTAGACGGTGAACGCTTAGATTTAGAAATTGCCCATTTATATGGCAGTGAACAAGAGGCCATGCAAATTTTAGGGCGCGAATTAAGTGAGCTAACCCGAGCAGAGTTGCAACAATTAGAACAAAGCACTTTGCCCAATCAGCGCCTGCTAAAAGCACTTAACCGTATCTTATTAAATAAATCTCACAAGCAATATAAAACCAAGAAAGTGTGGTTAGTGATCAGAAATGCTCACCCCGCGTGGGATACTGCGCAAATTGTTGCCTTACAGCCTTGTATTGATGTGCCCAGCACCCATCCATTTGAACAAATATGGTTAGTGGGTGACTGGCAAGGTAATAGCGGCATTGTGCGGCTTTACCCTTAGCGCAAACCATAATGGCTAAGGGCGAACAAAAAGCTTAAATAGCCGCTTCAGTGCTCTTGATTAATTGATAAAGTTCATCTTTTAAAACCACTCGCTCGCGTTTTTTGGCTTCTAACACCTCGTCAGATGGGGTTTCTATTCCTGTTTCCATTCGGTATATTTCTGTGGTCAACGCTTCGTAATGATCAAACAAACGCACAAAATGCTTGTCGTTCATTTTTAGATGGCGAATAGTGTGGTGATGTTCTGGAAACTCTTTTAGTAAATCATGTTTTTCAATGGTCATTCTATTTCCTCAGGTCAGCTCGTTAACGTCAGACTCACTATGACATGAGCATAAATTCGCATCTTTGATCTAAATCACATAGTCGGACGATGAATCAGTATTGTTTTTGATATCGCTACAGAGTAGTAATTGAATCCCGATTTAAAGCACACCTGATGGGGAGAAAACCTTGCCATGAGTAGCAATAGCTAACTTAATCGGTATGAGAGAGAACCGAGTGTCAAGCTTGACTATGATGAAGGGGTGTACCTCCCCCTTCATAACTTATTGAGTTTTGATGATTAAGCTGGTTTTTTCATCCATGCTGCACACCATCCGTTGGCATTCACCAATTTGCCAGGGAAGATGTTACAACCACGCCACGCTTCGCCATCAGCGCCTTTTATTTGCATACAATTGGCGCAAACAGCCCCTTCTACCGGGGTTTTATGCACGTATTTCAGGGCTTTAGCAGTCACATCGTCTTCACTTAATCTTTCTTCAGCAGCAACACGCAAACTGACACCGCCCAGCGTTACGCCGACCAAACCGCCCGCACTAAACTTTAAAAATTTACGTCTATTTATGTTTGACATATCAACACCTTTATCTTGCTTATAAACTGAAAAATGTCCAATGTATTAAACGCGCTGTTAACCCTTTTGGATCGATGATTTCGCCAGTAACCACAAAAATAATAAGGATTTTAAAACGTTTGCTTTTATAAGCTGTGCCCAAAGGACTCAATATCTTTAGTCCAAATATTCTGCTAATATTTTGCTAAGTGTTTGATACAGCATTGGTATTCAACGCTGTGCTTACGTGTCAGGTTGCAACACGACGGGCCTACGTGTCGTTCACAACTCAATGTTCGCTGTTATTCCCCAAACCGTACCCTTGCATTTGCAGAAGTGGCCAGACAATCGCCTAGCCATGTGCAGGCGGTAGCCCGTTTATTGGCACAGTATTGAGTACTTGAACGCCCAATAGCGTGCTGTACTTCGTCCAAGAATCAATATTTTAGGAGTAGTTATTATGGCAGACCCTTTGCCCGACTTGATTGAAGAAATCATCGCTGCACCTGAAGAACCAAATGGGCTAAACCCAACGGTTACCGAATTAGTAGCGGCAAAAGATGAAGATGAACTTGCCTTATTACTCGAATCATTGCCCTTACAACAGCGTTTAGATGTATGGCAAAACATTGCTCAGCATAAAAAGCTCGACGTATTGCTTGCCATGCGTGGCGATCCTCGTGAAACCTTAATTAAAGCCACCGATGAACAAGATTGGGATGAGCTGTTTTTTGATATTGAGGCTGAGGACTTATTAGAGTTAGCTGACTCCTTACCCAGTGGCTTAATGGATCGTGCTTTTGCCGCCATGGACAAGCTGCAAAAGCAATACTTTAACCAGGCTAACGAGTACGACGAAGAACAAATTGGTCGTTGGGCTATCCACGATCTTTTGATCTTGCCTGTCAATGCCAAGGTCAGAGATGCAAGTCGCTTGATGCGCCGTGAAATCAGCGATCATGTTGATACCATATTTTTAGTCAATCGCACCGGACAATTTTCTGAGGCAGTGAAGCTCACCAAATTATTTGGCTTACCCGAACATATCCCCTTGGTAGACTTAGCCGAAGAAACCTTTCATGTGCTGCAAGCCGACGATGATTGTCAAAAAGCCGCAGTAGAGGTGCAAAAATCCGGGTACGCCTCTCTCCCTGTGATTGACAGCAATGGCAAGCTGGTTGGGCGTTTAGATATCACTACCGCCAGTGAGCTAGTCAATGAGTTTTACGAGCGCCAAATGATGGCATCAGCGGGTATGGACGAAGATGAAGATTTGTTTTCACCCGTGCGCAAAAGTGCACAAAGCCGAGCCTTGTGGTTGGGTATTAACTTGCTTACCGCATTTTTAGCCAGTGCATTTATTGGTATGTTTGAAGCAACCCTGCAACAAGTGGTGGCCTTAGCCGTACTGATGCCTGTCGTAGCAAGTATGGGCGGTATTGCTGGTAGTCAAACCTTAACTCTCATTATTCGGGGTTTGGCCCTGAGGCAAGTGACTGCTGGTAACTTAAAAGCCCTCTTAGCCAAAGAGCTTAAAGTGGGTGGTTTAAATGGCGTTATTTGGGCTGTGGTCATTGGCGCTGTGGCCTTTGCTTGGTTTAATGACCCAACCCTAGGCGGCATTATTGCAGTGGCTATCTTGCTTAATATTTTGGCAGCGGCCTGTGCTGGAGTATTTGTGCCGGTGATCTTAGACAAATTAAAAATCGACCCTGCCCTTTCAGGCTCGGTTATTTTAACCACCATTACCGACATTGTTGGTTTTGTGGCCTTTTTAGGCTTAGGTACCTTATTTTTGATTTAGGCAAGGTAAATGTTAGCTGAGTAAAGGGGTGGATCTAAAATCGCAATACGCCCCTTTTCTATTGAAAAACAATAATTTAATGCACTTAACTCTGAGTACTTTTGAGGCAGTGCCTAAATATTTTCTTAAAAATTACCGCTAGCGAATAAACGCAATTAATTGTTGCTCTCTCAATCCTCTTGTTGCCCAAGTTCAATCTATGAGCTTGGGGTACTTATCGCACAATTCCGACAGCTTATCTCTTGTGTATTTTTCAAGCGTTGCAATACGCTAAGAAAGTAGCGAGTATTCAGCGTGTCATAAAAAATACTATAAAAATACAATCTAGGCAGGGGAAAGTTACAATGCAAAGACGAGATTTTATTAAGCTCGGCGGCTTAGGTGTGGGTGGCTTAATGCTTCCACTCTCAGGTATCGCAGTGTCTGCAGAACAATTGTTAGATAAGCCCATGGACGTGGCTTACAAAAAGAAGCTGGCTGATATAGCCTTAAATGCCGCAAAGGCAAAGGGCGCCACTTACGCCGATGCGCGTATTGGTCGTTACCTCAACCAATTTGTTACCACTAATGAAAATCGCGTTGATAACATTGTTAACAGAGAATCTGCCGGGATTGGTGTACGCGTGATTGCCAATGGCACATGGGGTTTTGCCTCTACGTCAAATATGACCCCAGACAGCGTAGCTAAAACGGCGGAACGTGCCGTAGCCGTTGCCATGGCTAACTCTAAGTTTCAAACCACTCCCGTGCAACTTGCACCAGTGAAAGGTGTTGGCGAAGTCAGTTGGCAAACGCCGATTACAAAGAACGCCATGGAAGTGCCAATTAAAGAGAAAGTAGATTTATTACTGGGGGTTAATGCCGCTGCTATGGAAAACGGCGCTAACTACATCACTTCTATCTTATTTGTAGTCAACGAGCAAAAGTATTTTGCTTCGACAGATGGCTCTTATATTGACCAAGATGTACATCGTTTGTGGGCGCCTTTTTACGCTACCGCAATTGGTGAAAACGGCTTTAAACAACGCACAGGCCTCGGAAATCCAGTAGGTATGGGCTTTGAATACCTAGATGGCCTAGAAAAAGACAAGATAAAAATCACTGGCGCTAGCGTAGGCTATGGCAACTCCTATGACATGCTCGAAGACGCTAAAGCCGCGGGCCAACAGCTTAAAGCAAAATTAAAAGCCAAATCCGTTGAGCCGGGCAAATACGACTTAGTCCTTGATCCTGCCCATTTAATGTTAACAATTCACGAATCAGTTGGGCACCCTCTGGAGCTTGACCGAGTATTAGGATATGAAGCCAACTACGCTGGTACGAGCTTTGCCACTTTAGATAAGTGGAAGAGCGGTAATTTTCAGTATGGCTCTAATATCGTCAACTTATTTGCTGATAAAACCCAAGATTATTCTTTAGGCAACGTGGCCTACGATGATGAAGGGGTTAAAACCAAACAATGGGATTTGATCAAAGACGGCATTTTAGTGAATTATCAAGCCACCCGTGACCAAGTTCACATGATCGACCAAAATGAATCACATGGCTGTTGCTATTCACAAAGCTGGCGCGACGTGCAGTTCCAACGTATGTCTAATGTGTCACTCAAACCCAATGAAAAAGACTTATCCGCTGAGGACGTGATCAAAGATGTCGAAAAAGGCATATACATCGCGGGTCGTGGTTCATTTTCAATCGACCAACAGCGTTATAACTTTCAGTTTGGCGGCCAATTATTTTACGAAATCAAAGACGGCAAGATTGTTGATCAAATTGAAGATGTGGCTTATCAATCTAATACCCAAGAATTTTGGAATAGCTGCACACAGTTAGCGGGTAAATCAGATTATCGCTTAGGCGGTTCGTTTTTCGATGGTAAGGGTCAACCTTCACAGGTTAGCGCCGTGTCACACGGTTGCCCTACCACACGATTTAATAATATTAACGTGATCAACACTGCACGTAATGTGTAATTGCTGCCGACGAAAACGAATATAGGACTTAGCTAAGATGACCATATTATCTGAACAAACAGCTAAAACGCTGTTAACCAAAGTAATCGCTTTTTCAAAGGCAGACGCTGTCGAATGTAACTTAGACGGTTCAGTGGGCGGCAACATTCGTTACGCGCGAAACACTGTGTCAACTGCAGGCGAGGAAAGTGACGTAACCCTCGCTGTTCAATCTACCTTTGGTAAGCGCATGGGGGTGGCAACCATCAATGAATTTGATGACGCCTCGCTCGAAAAAGTCGTACGCCGCTCGGAAGAACTGGCGAAGCTGGCGCCCGAAAACGAAGAAATGATGCCAAATTTTGGCAAACAAACGTACCTAGAATCTAAGACCTTTTTTGAGTCTACCTCTAAGGTCACACCAGAAGACCGAGCACAAGCCGCGCAAAACAGTATCGCGCCTTCGAAAAAAGACAAACTCGTTGCCGCTGGCTTTTTAGAAGAAAACACACGCTTTACTGCCATCATGAATAATAGTGGCTTGTTTGCGTACAATACCTCTACCAATGTCGACTTTTCAGTGACCATTCGTACTGAAGATGGCAAAGGCTCAGGCTGGGTTACACGGAATTATAGCGACGTAAAATTGCTAGATACCGCCAAAGCTTCAAGCATTGCGATTCACAAAGCCAAGTCATCTGTTGATGCCAAAGAAATGGAGCCGGGTAAGTACACCGTTATATTGGAGCCTGCTGCCAGCAATACCTTAATCAGCAACATGATGCGAAGCTTTAATCAACGTGGCGCCGACGAAGGACGTAGCTTTTTAAGTTACAAACCTAAAGAAGGCGAAGATCTTGAAAAAGCCCCTAAAAATAAGCTCGGCATGAAAATGTTTGATGAAAGAGTGCATATTTACTCTGATCCTCAACACCCTATTGCACCGGTCGCGCCCTTTGGTAGCGATGGATTTCCACGTCAACGCATCGACTGGATTAAAGACGGTACTGTTGTCAACATGCCTAATAGCCCCTATTGGGCAAAAAAGACCGGCATGCCTTACATACCTAGCGGTGGCAATATCATCATGTCCGGTGGCAGCCAATCTTTGGAAGACATGATAAAAAGTACGCGCCGCGGCGTATTAGTAACGCGCTTGTGGTACATCCGTTCTTTGGATCCACAAACCCTGCTTTATACAGGCTTGACCCGTGATGGCACTTTTTACATTGAAAACGGTAAAATAAAATATCCAATTAAGAATTTCCGTTTTAATGAAAGTCCCATCGTAATGTTAAATAATATTGAAGCCTTAGGTGAGCCACAACGCATTGATGGCGACATGATCCCACCAATGAAGATCCGTGATTTTACCTTTAGCAGTTTGTCTGACGCGGTATAAACATCCTATGGCCCAGCTCATTAGAGTCTGGGCCTAGCCCTTAGAAGTTATCACTGTAATGCCTATAACACGACGTGAATTTATTCAGGCTTGTAGCGCCCTCTCCTCTGGTTTGTTATTTTCCAAGCTAAGTTGGGCACTGTCAAAACCTGAGTATGATTTTGTATTTACTCGCTTAAGTTATGAATCGGGTAACTGGGAAGTCGATGAACGAATGCCAGCCAACGTGCTTAACTCACTAATTGAGTACACCAGTCTGAGAGTCGACTTAACAGAAAGAGTGGTCCCCTTGGCAGATCCTGCCATGTTAGGTGCACCCTTTTGTTATATGGCGGGACATCGTTTAGTCCAATTTTCAAGTGAAGAAAAAGACAACTTTAAACGCTATGTGGAAAATGGCGGCTTTGTATTTGTTGACGATTGTAACCACGATATAGACGGCATGTTTGCCAAGTCTTTTGAGCGGCAAATGGCCGAGTTGTTTGGTGATGAAGCCTTACAAAAAATACCCAATGATCACCCTCTTTACTCGTGTTTTTTTGAGTTTGATGGCCCTCCGCGTACTTCTATAGAATTAAACGGTTGGGGCGATGATTTAGTGCATAACTACTTAAAAGCCATTGAAGTTAATGGTCGTATCGCCGTGTTATACAGCAACAAAGATTTAGGTTGTGAATGGGATTATGATTTTCGCAATAAGCGCTTTTTACGAGTAGATAACACCAAATTTGCGGTTAATATCGTGATTTATGCAATGACAGCATAAAAGCAGCTAGGAACTGCGCGCTACAGAAACAATTAAGACAGAGAGTTT
>NZ_JANQVQ010000313.1:13307-29492 GCF_030730205.1 Paraglaciecola sp. | reverse complement strand
AAAATGCCAATAAGGTATTTGGCATTTCGTCAATTTAGTGACTGAAAAAACTAGGCGTTAATGCCTTTTCCTGAACTGCCACCTCTTGTACGTCCGCTTTTGTCGTAAGTTAATGACTCTTTAGCCCTTGATTCTAACAATAAAGTCCGTAAATGTTCGAGACGAAGCTGCCCTTGTTCAACGGCAGTCTGATTGATAGAAGTGCGGTATTTACATTGATTGACCATGTTCTTAGCTATATCAAACAATTGCGTGAGGGACGCTTCTTGCTTCTCCTCATCGCTTAACTTGCCATATAAGCGCGCGATAACACTGTCTTGCTCTTGAATTGCGTCTAGGAGAGATTCTTTTGTCTTGAGTAAGTTAAGTAAAGACTCGGGATCGCGCGTGCTTATCAAATGAAGTTCATTCTCAAGTACAAGCTGAAGTTGTTCAAGTTGACTGTTCTGGACTGATATTGCTTCTTTTATATTATTCATCGGCCTTGGCGCATTGGTTTCATTGAAATTTTATTATGAAGCCATTACGCCTTAGTACCAAATAATTCTGATTCCATGTTAGCAATCTTTTTTGCCAAAGCTTCAGGATTGACACTATATTGACCACTTTGGATCGCTTTCTTGATTCGATCAACTTTTTCTTGGTTAATAGGTGCCTCGGTCCCTTTGCGCTGCACTTGCACTAATTGCTGAGCGGATTGCGTCAACGAAACAGAATCTTGACGGTTAGTCGCGCTGGCCGCTTTCTGGCTTTCAGCTTGATTAGTCGTGTTGTTGAGTGTTTGTTGTTGACTCAACTTTTGATTATCGATGGGACTTTTTACGCCACCGTTATTCACATTATTAATAGCCATAACTCTATTTCCCCATTTACCTTAACCTTTCCTCATCCATTGTATCGACTGGTAAGAGGGTTTCTTTAGTAATTATTTACGATAATAACGTATTTAGTGTATGTGTACCTAGAAGCTTTATCGGCACCAAGCCAAAAAACTATAAATTAACCCGTACCTGGTTAGTTGTAACTACTTGAGCAGTTAAGTTTATGTTTGAGCGGCTGTTTTTAACCCTGATGGTTTCGCCAATATTGCCGTCTTCTAAGGCTACACCATTGGTTTTTATTTCCATGTTAGCTAAACCAGCGCTAATTACCACGCTATCACCTTCACACACAAAACATAAATCATTAGGCTCAATGGGGCGACCAGACATCAATCGGCGTTTTACTCTAGCGCCTACTAGACTTGATATATCGGTAAATGTGGTGCTTCTCATGCGTTTTTTATCCATTTCAACGACTTGCAAATTACCTTCATTTAATAAAGTGCCAGGGCTAAGTGCACTGGTAACTACAACGACGGGTTGAATTTCAGTCGCTTTGACCATCAAAAACATATACCAATTACTGGCAGGACATTGGGCTTTGACTGTGATGTTGGACTGGTAAAGTGCTTCTGGACTCACTAAAAACTCTAGCTCTTGGCTACAAGCGGGGATGGTAATGCGCTCGTCAATAGGCGAACCTTCAACCTTGATCTGATTGGCTGAGTCATTCGCCAATTGCGCCATGATAAATTGCTCTGCTTGTGTAACTAAGCGCTGATTATCTAAATAATTGTCATCTGCCGCCGTTATAAAAGTAGGCAGGACAAAAGAAAATGTAAAAATTTTAGCGAATACCAAGTAATTATTTAATTTTTTCATGTTCACTTGTTTGCAAGTTGTCTATGCTAATGGCTGTTGGCTATTAACCTTGGGTGTCAATATTTGGGCACTGTAGCGACAAACTGTTGGAAATATGTCGTCAATAGCAAAAATGTTGACTGTTTCTTCGGTAGAAGCAAAAGTTGAGCCGTTTTAATTTATATTGGAGTCTTACATGTCTGAAATTCTAAACTCGGTCAATCAGCGTACGCAGTTGGTTGGTGAAAACAGATTGGAGCTGCTACTTTTCAAGCTCAATTCCAGACAACGGTTTGGTATTAACGTTTTCAAAGTGAGAGAAGTTCTCCAATGTCCGCCGCTTACCTCCATGCCGAAACTGAATAGTTTGGTCAGGGGTATTGCTCATATCCGGGGCCAGACCATTTCTGTTATTGATATGAGCCTTGCTACTGGGGGGAAGAGAATCGAAGACCTAAAATCTGCCTTTGTGATCATTGCCGAATACAACGGTTCAGTACAAGGTTTTTTGGTTGGCTCAGTTGAGCGGATAATTAACACAAATTGGGCATCTATTATGCCGCCACCTAAAGGCAGTGGCAGAGCCAGTTACTTAACGGCAGTAACTGAAATTGAAAACGAACTTATTGAAATTTTGGACGTAGAAAAAATCCTGAATGACATTTCTCCTGTTAATACTGATCTAAGTGATGATGGTAATGAGAAATGGAAAGTTGAAGACGAAGGCAAACAGCAAAAGATTATTTTTATCGCTGACGATTCTTCTGTGGCTCGTAATCAAGTTAAAAAAGCATTATCTGCACTAGGCCTTGAAATTGAGATGGCCAAAAATGGCCAAGAAGCATTAAATCGCTTAAAAGAAATCGCTGCCGAATATGGCGATATAACCAACCGCGTTGGTGTGTTAGTGTCAGATATTGAAATGCCCGAAATGGATGGGTACACATTGACCGCAGAAATTCGGAACACTCCTGAACTAAAAAATCTGCATGTTATTTTGCATACTTCCCTAAGTGGTGTGTTTAACCAAGCGATGGTTCAGAAAGTGGGTGCAGATGACTTTATTGCCAAGTTCAATCCTGACGAACTCGCCACATCTGTATTAAAGTGGTTTGGTAACGAATAATTGTTTTATTCGGTACTCGTTTTATTCTGTAGGTAGCTCAAGCAGCTAAGGCGTTATTAAAGGTAGTGCGTTTAATTTGCTGAAGCAGTCAGTCTCGGATTGAGTCGTCTATAGAAGTGAACGTGTGTGTTTGTAAAACAACTATCGTAGATGAAGGATGTCAGGTGCTCGAAAACCAATTTAGTGATCAAAATTACCGTTTGTTTAGCCAATTTTTGGAAAAAGCGAGCGGTATCGTGCTCGGTGATAACAAACAATATTTAGTGAAAAGCCGGCTTGCAGCCCACGTAAAATCGCAGGGAACAGAGTCACTTGATCAACTTATTGAAAAAATTGTGATCAAACAAGACCGCAAGGCGCAGTTGGTTGCGATTGAAGCAATGACCACCAATGAAACCTTGTGGTTCAGAGATACTTACCCTTTTAGCTTACTCGAAAATGAAATACTGCCTAAATATCAGAGAAATAGCTCACCTTTAAAAATATGGAGTGCGGCCTGTTCGTCTGGTCAAGAAGCCTATTCCATTGCCATGACCATCGCTAATTTTCAAAAGAAAAATGCAGGCAGCTTGCGCGCTGGAGCGCAAATTTTAGGCACCGACATATCTGAAGAAATGTTGCAGAAGTGTCGTTTAGCTGAGTATGATCATCTTGCATTGTCTCGTGGCTTATCCGAGTCCCTCAAGCAGGAATACTTTGAGCCTACTGAGCAAAACAGATATCAAGTCAAAGCCCACTTAAAGGCAATGGCTTCTTTCCGTCAGTTTAATCTACTAGACAGTTATTCTTCTTTAGGTCGCTTCGACATTATTTTTTGTCGGAACGTTCTCATTTACTTTTCGCCACAAGTGAAAAAACAGATACTGCAGAAAATTGCCGCTTGCCTGCAAGAAGACGGCATTTTATTTGTTGGCGCATCTGAATCTATATCTGATTTAATTGAGCATTTTTCTATGGTTCGCTGCAGTCCTGGCCTCTATTACGTAAAAAAATCGAAATAAATCCTCGCTCTTCCTGCTACTTTTCTAATCCTGCTGCAAAAATATAGTTTATGGCATAGGCTTTGCTACATCTCCTACAACTGAGGAGAGATACATGGCAATTAGCTTAGATAAACTGATGGGCTTTCATCACAAGGCAATGCAAGTGCGCACAGATCGCATGGAGATCATTGCCGGAAACCTAGCCAATGCGAATACTCCAGGCTACAAAGCGCGAGATTTAGATTTTCAAAAAGTCATGAAAAGCGCTCAGTTTGCCAGAGAACATAATTTAACCCGAACCAACGAGCGTCATTTAAAAGGCAGTATGCAAGGCACTGGAGATATCCAATATCGTGTTCCAAATCAGCCTGATACCGGCGACGGCAACACGGTTGACGTGCAAATGGAAAGAAATGCGTTTTTAGATAATGGCTTGCGGTATGAAGCGGGTATGGAATTTTTGAACGGTAAAATTAAGGGCATGAAGAAAGCCCTTAGTGGAGGTCAAGCCTAATGAGTTTATTTAATGTAATGGACATTGCCACGTCTGGAATGAGCGCACAAAGCGTACGTCTAAACACAACGGCCAGTAATGTTGCCAATGCCAACAGTGTAAGCAGCAGTTACGAATCGACTTACAAAGCACGTCATCCGGTGTTTGCCGCTGAACTTAAACGCGCAACTGACGACCTTTCGACAGGCAGTAAGGTTCAGGTATTAGGAGTGGTTGAGAGTCAAAAACCACTACAAATAGAATACAGCCCCGGTCATCCAATGGCTGATGAGAACGGCTATATCTATAAACCTAACGTGAATATTGTTGAAGAAATGGCTGACATGATGTCAGCATCCAAAGCTTATGAAACTAATGTGCAAGTGGCTGATACTACTAAGCGTGTATTCAGAAACGTGTTGCGTTTAGGCCAAGGTCAGTAGACCCCCTTAGCGGTGCATTAGAACAAGTTACATAGAGGAACAACCGTGGATACATTCATTAATAAAGGGCTTAGTACCGACTACTACTGGCAGCCAGAAACGCCAGCTGTGGCTGACGATGCCAATCAACGCCTGTCGCAAGAAGATTTCTTTTCTTTGCTTACTGAGCAATTGGCAAATCAAGATCCCACTAAGCCTGTTGATAATGATCAAATGGTGGCACAAATGACGAGCTTTACCATGGCAGATGGTATCGAGCAGCTAAATAGTAAATTCGAAAGTTTCGCCAGTTCTATGACCTCGAATCAAGCGCTACAAGCCTCAAGCTTAATTGGCCAACAGGTGTTGTTGCAAGGTGATATCGGGTACATGTCAACAGAAGGTCAAGGTGTGTCTGGAGTGGTCATTAACGAGCAAACAGTGCAAAACCTTGAAATTAGCATTGAAAATGAAAAAGGTGAGTTAGTTAAGGTCATTGATGCGGGCACCCAAGCGGCAGGAAATATCCAATTTAGTTGGGATGGTACTGACGCAAGAGGAAATATTATGCCGCCCGGCAATTATGTGATCCGTGCCCAAGGCGAGGTCTTCGGTGAATCTCAAGTTTTACCTACTGCAGTTAATCGACACGTTGATAGCGTCAGTATGGGTGGCAGTAGCCAAGGTATAGTTCTTAATTTGGATGGTGAAGTCAGCGTTAAGCTTGATGACGTTATTCAAATCGGCGGTTAATAGGAGAGATAAAACATGTCTTTTAACATAGCATTAAGTGGCGTAAACGCAGCGCAACGTGATTTAGATACAACGGCGAATAATATCGCTAACGTTAATACGGTAGGTTTTAAAGAGTCACGAGTTGAATTTGGTGATGTGTACGCCCAATCTCTATTAGCTGGTGGTAAAACTAAAGTCGGTGATGGGGTATTAACTCAAGAGGTTGCCCAACAATTTTCTCAAGGCAGCTTGCAATTTACTAACAATGCTCTTGACTTGGCGATAACCGGTAACGGCTATTTTGGCACTGTGCCAGAGATTGGCTCACGTGACTTTTCATTTACGCGCGCAGGGATGTTTAAATTAAACTCTGAAAATTTTGTGGTAAACAGTAACGGTGACCATCTACTTGGCTTCCCCGTAAACTCAGATGGGACCTCTTCGTCAGTTGCATTAAGTACCACTATCCCCGTGCGCATTCCAGATTCTTCAGGCTCACCGCAACCGACTTCGGAAGTTGCTCTGAAAATGAACCTCCCAGCAGGTGATGATGGTGTAGATATCGACTTATTTAATCCAGATGATCCCCTTACCTATAACGCCGCAACGTCTGTGACGGTGTTTGATTCTTTAGGCGACAGTCACACCATGACGTATTACTTTATGAAAGATGTCAGCGCAACCAATGAATGGGTTGGTGTGACGTACATGGATGATTTTCCACTACAATCAGAAGGGAATACGCCAGGCGTACCACCTACCACTGGCGCGAACGTAGTGGGTGAAAGTTCCTTGGGCGCAGGTAACGGTATTTCTGCTTTTCGAATGATTTTCAGCAGTGGTGGTGATTTCACTGGTATTCAAAATGCGGACGGAACACTTTCTCCTACCGGTGATATTCCCTCTGTTTCTTTAGGTGGCACTATTTTGTCAAACGGCTCAGATCCGACTCAATTTATAACCACCAACTTCACCTTAGATGCATTGAATGCTGTGGCAGATGAGCCCACTCAATATGCATCGAGTTTTGAGGTGACCTCATTAGAGCAAGATGGTTTGCCGGTAGGGCGGTTGACGGGTATCGACATTGGACCCGATGGTTTGGTACGAGCCACCTATTCAAATGGTACTTCTGAACCCATTGTACGTGTGGCGCTTATCCGTTTTGCCAATGATCAGGGTTTAACCCAGAAAAGTAACACGCAGTGGCAAGAAAGTATTTTATCTGGTGAAGCTCTAGCCGGTGAGGCCACTACCGGTACCTTTGGTGATATTAACTCTTCGGCGTTAGAGCAAGCGAACGTGAATTTAACCACTGAGTTAATTGATTTGATTATCGCCCAACGAAACTTCCAAGCGAACTCACGAGCCTTAGAAGTTAACAACCAGTTAAACCAGAATATTCTTAATATTCGATAGTTTTTATTCGCCATAAATGGGTCAGTTAATCTGGCCCTTTTTTGTTTTAGCCATCAATAACCCCGCCTTCATTCGCTGTACCGCAGTAATCCTCACTGATGGCATTCAATTTGCACAGTAATTAGTAATTATCACTTAAGTCAAGAAACTGTCATGGACAAAATGCTCTACATTGCTGCGAGTGGCGCGTCTCAAGATTTTTTGGGTACAGCAGTTCGTGCCAACAATTTGGCTAACGCCCAAACGAATGGATTTAAGGCGCAACTTGAACAAGCGCGGGCCATGCCAGCCTATGGCGAAGGTCTGCCTACTCGGGTTTTCGCGATGACCGAGAATCCCTCAAATAATTACGCTGGCGGCGCCATGATTCAAACTGAGCGGGAGCTTGATGTTGCTATTCAAGGGGAAGGTTGGTTTGCCGTGCAAGACGCCAATGGTCAAGAGGCTTACAGCCGAAATGGCAGTTTTGAATTGGGGCCTAATGGGCAACTCAAAGACTCGTTTGGTCGCAGTGTTATAGGAGATGGAGGTCCCTTGGTTCTGCCTATCCCATTATCAAACATCAATATTGCCTCTGACGGCACCATCTCAGTTAGACCGCAAGGGGCGCCAGAAACAGTACTAGAAGAAGTAGGGCGCTTAAAGCTCGTTAATCCACAAGTACGACAATTAGAACGTGGTCAGGACGGCTTGTTTCGGCAAAAAGACGGTCAGTTGGCCGCAGAAGATCCCTTTGTTAGCGTTCGCACCGGTATGTTAGAGGGCAGCAATGTGAATCCAGTTGAAGAAATGGTCAATATGATCAACTTACAACGGCATTATGAGATGCAAGTCAAATTAATGAAACAAGCTGAAGATCTCGATATGCGCGGTAATCAGTTATTACGCCTAATTTAATCGCTTAATTGCAGTAAAAATAAGACAGGAGGTGATTTATGCACCCAGCTTTATGGATCAGTAAAACCGGTCTAGATGCCGCACAAACCGATGTGGCTGTTATTTCCAATAACTTAGCCAATGCCAGTACCGTAGGGTTCAAAAAAGACCGTGCTATTTTTGAAGATTTACTTTACCAGAATATCAATCAACCTGGTGGTCGCTCGTCGGCAGACACTGAATTGCCCTCAGGTTTGATGTTAGGGGCAGGTAGTAAAGTGGTTGCTACGCAAAAAGCTCATACACAAGGTAACTTATTGACCACCGATAATGCCCTTGATATGTCAATTCAAGGCAGTGGTTTTTTTGAAATATTACAACCTGACGGCACCACAGCGTATACCCGTAACGGCCAATTTACCTTGAACGATCAAGGTCAGATTGTGACACCAGGCGCCGGATTTTTGCTGCAACCGCCCATTACGGTGCCGGACAACGCCCAGCAAATAACGGTTTCACAAGATGGGGAAGTGTCAGTCTCTATCAGTGGGCAAGCCGATTCAACGGTTTTAGGGCAGTTAAATTTATCTAATTTCATTAACCCTACGGGTTTGCAACCTATTGGCCAAAACCTATATGTTGAAACGGCCGTAAGTGGTAACCCAATTCAAGGAATACCTGGCTTGGAGGGCATTGGCTCAATCAGTCAAGGGACCTTAGAAACGTCGAATGTCAATGTGACTGAAGAGCTCGTTAACCTAATCGAAAGTCAACGCTTGTACGAAATGAACTCAAAAGTCATTTCTGCCGTCGATCAGATGTTAGGTCAGGTTATTCAACAACTTTAATGAGATGATGATGATGACAGCAAAATGGATCAATACATTATTAAGCATTGTAATAGGAACAAGTCTGTTGAGCGCTTGCCAAAGCACTCCTCACGAAATTTCGCCTAACGATCCCTATTATGCCCCCATCATCTCAGAAGTCCCTGAGCAAAAAGTGGCAGACGATGGCTCAATTTTTCAAGTTGCGATGGCCAACAGTCTTTATTCTGATGTAAAGGCTCGGCGAGTAGGTGACATCATTACGGTTAACTTACAAGAAAACACCAGTGCAACTAAGTCAGCAGGCACATCAAACAGTAAAAGTTCACAAGTGGATGTTAATCCCATTATTGGTTTGGGTGGGCAAGCGCTCAACATTGGTAATCAATCTATCCAGCTTGGTGTAGACGCCAGCAAAGATTTCAGTGGTGATGCTTCTGCCAACCAAAGTAACAATCTTGTCGGGAATATTTCAGTCACCGTGGTGCAAGTCTTACCTAATCAAAACCTCCTAGTAAGAGGCGAGAAATGGCTAACGTTAAATAATGGCAACGAATATATTCGTCTTACAGGCGTGGTACGCCCGGCAGATGTGAGTCCAAGTAACGAAATTGTTTCTACTAAAATAGCTAATGCGCGCATTCAATATAGTGGCACCGGTACGTTTGCTTCAGCTCAAAAAGAGGGCTGGTTGTCCAGTTTCTTCTCATCAGAATATTGGCCTTTTTAAGGTGGAGAATCTAATGCGTACTATGTTAAATATGGGGCTTATTGCCTGTTTATTACTCGCGCCTGTAACCTCAGCTCAACGAATTAAAGATCTTGCCTCTGTGCAAGGAGTGCGCAGTAACCAGTTAGTGGGTTATGGCTTAGTCGTCGGTTTGCCTGGTACAGGAGAACAAAGTCCCTTTACTGAACAAAGTTTCCGCACCATGTTATCTAATTTTGGCATTAGTTTAGCCAGTAACGTTAAACCGAAAATTAAAAATGTAGCAGCGGTTGCGGTACACGCAGAATTGCCGCCATTTATTAAACCCGGCCAAACGATTGATGTGACGGTGTCTTCGATTGGTGAAGCAGGAAGTTTACAAGGTGGCACCTTACTGCAAACGTTTTTAAAAGGCCTTGATGGCAATATTTATGCGGTAGCGCAAGGTAGTTTGGTGGTAAGTGGTTTTGGCGTGCAAGGCGCTGACGGCTCTAAAATTGTCTCTAATACGCCTACGGTTGGTCGCATAGCCAATGGTGCATTGGTGGAAAGGGCTGTTTCAAGTGGATTTATGCAGAATGATTATTTGACACTCAACCTCAACTATCCAGATTTTTCTACGGCCAAGATTTTAGCTGATACCATCAACTTACGTTTAGGTGCCGATCCAGACAAGGGCTACATTATCGCCACACCTATTGACGCTGCTTCGGTGCGCGTTTCCGCACCACGAGATGTCGGGCAACGTGTGGGCTTTTTAGCTACCTTAGAAAACTTCGAATTTGTTCCAGCCAAAGCGCCAGCTCGCGTGGTTATTAATAGCCGTACCGGCACCATTGTGATTGGTCAGGATGTCAGATTATTACCTGCAGCAATAACGCATGGTGGACTAACCGTCACCATAGCTGAAAACCAAACTGTTTCTCAGCCCAATGCTTTGGCCGACGGTGAAACAGTGGTTACTAATCAATCGATTATCGATGTGAATTTAGATGATACGCGCATGTTTAAATTTGATCCTGGCGTAACTTTAGATGAATTGGTTCGCGCAGTGAACGAAGTGGGCGCGGCTCCCGGTGACTTAATGGCGATTCTTGAAGCCTTGCGTCAAGCAGGTGCACTTCAAGGTGAGCTCGTTGTAATTTAAGGCGCAATCATTATGGAACAGTCACCTATCATGCAAAACAAACTTGAATTGTCGCGCAACGCGAATGACATTCAAGGCTTGGACACCCTGCGCCGCGCCGCGCAAAGTGGTGATAAAGAGGCATTGGTGGAGGCGGCTAAGCAATTTGAAGGCATCTTTTTACAAATGATGCTCAAATCTATGCGTAAAGCACAGGATGTATTGTCTGATGAAAATAATCCCTTTAATTCAGAACAAGTTAAATTCTATCGTGATATGCACGACCAACAGCTCGCCAATGATTTAGCTGCAAATGGCAGTGTGGGTTTGGCAGATATAATCGTCAAGCAGCTCGGTCAACTCGATGATGGCTACACGCCTGCTTCTGTTATTCGTAACGATGGTAATTTGTCGAGTATTAACCGCCACAGAATAAAATCAACTGTTCAAGCTCAAGATACGATTCTAGGCCCCGTGGGCCCAGCCTACAAAGCCAGCGGTTTTGCTAGTCCGCAAGCATTTTTAGAACACTTATTTCCTGCAGCGCAAAAGGCCGCAGAGCAAATTGGTTTAGATCCCAAAGCCTTATTGGCGCAAGCAGCAGTTGAAACAGGTTGGGGAAAATACATGATCCATTCGGGTAAGGGACAAAACACCCATAACCTGTTTGGTATAAAAGCGGATAAAAACTGGCAAGGCGAAAAAGCCCTTGTTGACTCGATTGAATTCGAGCAAGGGGTAGCGATTACTGCCAAGTCTCCGTTTCGGGCCTATCAGAATTTTAACGAAGCGTTGCAAGACTACGTGAACTTTGTACAGAACAGCCCGCGTTATGAACAGGCTTTAAAACAAAGTGAGCAAACAGAGCAATATTTTAATGCGCTACAACAAGCGGGTTACGCCACCGATCCTGATTACGCTAAAAAAGTCATGTCAGTATTCAACGGAGACATTATTAATGCGTTTAAGCCATAAGTTATTGTTGATTAGGGAAACATCTTTATGATCACTAATAGTAACGTGACACGTAACGCTGATTTAATGTCAATCGCTCGAAGTGGTGTGGATGCCAGTAATCAGTTGCTCAATACCACGGGGCACAATATTGCCAATGTGAACACCGAAGGTTATGTGCGTGAGCGGACTAACTTTGTGTCACAGTTAACCGGTGGTGTTGGGCGCTCTACTACTGAACGAGTACTCAATACTTTCGCGCAAAATCAATTACGTCGAGATACGACTCTAGAAAGTCATTACCAAGAGTATTGGGATAAAACCGCGGTTATCGACAATGTGTTCGCCAGTGAGGCGAATAGCATTTCTAGTGGTATGAGTCGTTTCTTTGCCGCAGTGCAAACGGCGGCCGATGATCCAACAAGCATTGCCGCACGACAATTAGTGCTAGGTGAAGCTAATTCGCTAATCGGTCAAATTGGCAGTATGACCGGCTTTTTAAGCGATAAAGAAAAAGAATTAAATTTAGAAGTTCAAACAAATATCGATAAAGTTAACTCACTGGTTAAATCCATATCAGAGCTGAATGCGGCTATTCGAGTGAGTCAGTCCAATAATCGATACGAAGAACCCGGCACCTTGAAAAATCAGCGTGATCAAGCGGTGCTAGATTTAGCCAGTTTGATATCCATCGAAACCAGAGAAAATGGCAACGATGACGGTTCTATTCTTGTTAATTTGTCGTCGGGTGAATCTCTGGTGATGCAAGACGGATCGTTTAACGTATTCACTGTGAATAATTCTGCTGATAGCAATTATAAATCTCTGCAATTAACCAGCAGCTTAGGTAAACCAGTTACCATTAATCTTAAAGAAACCAATATGGGCGGCACTATTGGTGGTTTGTTTCGCTATCGAGATGAGGTGCTAGAAAGCAGTCGCCGTGAATTAGGCCAAGTGTCTTTAACGCTTACAGAAACCCTTAATACCCAAAATAGATTGGGGATGGATTTTGACAGTCAACTCGGCAGTAATATTTTTGAACTGCCGGAGTTTGCAGGTCTTAATTATTCAACCAATAATAGCGCGACCTTTTTATCACAAGTAACAGGCAGAGTAACAGAAGGGCAGGCAAGTCAACTGACTAGCGCAGACTATGAGATCACCTTTGCCAATCCGCCTGTCAATGCAGGCTCTCCGCCAACGGTAAATGTAATCATTACTGCATTAAATCCTGATGGCTCGATTATTCAAGACATCGACGGCAATGACATTACTCAAACGTATTCAGGGGCAAATGCATTGACCGCACAGGCTGGGACTTTTAATCCAGTGTTAGGCGGTATTGAATTAGAATTTGCCGATGGCGCAAGTTATTCCGCGGGTGATAAGTTTTTGGTTCAGCCTACTAAAAACACCGCAGATAAAATTATTGTAGCGATGACAAGACCTGAAGATTTAGCATTTGCTTCTCCATTACATGTTGAAGCCAGTTTGAATAATTTGGGCGATGTAAAATTAGTTTCAACAAGCGTACCCAATACCATAGTCGATAATACCTTTGCCAATAGTGCAGCCTCTGCCTTTAATGGTACAGGCGGGATCCATGGACCCGGCTCATCGCCCACAGGAGCGGGTGGCGTGGGCGCTCCGGCACAAATTTTATTCACTGCTACCAATGAATATCAAGTATTAGACAGTGGCGGAAATCTCATTACTACCGTTTCCGGTACCACGGACTTTAACAATATGCTAGCCCAAGCTGCGGCTAGTGGTACCGGGCCTGCATGGCCTGCAGCCTTCAGCGCTTTAGACGATTATCCTGGTTATGATTTGAGTCTACAGGGCGTACCCAAACCCGGTGATAGTTTTAGTATTGCGTACAATACCGATGGTATTAATGACAACCGTAATGGTCTTGCTATGTCCGGTCTGCAGCAAGCCGATACGATGCAGCTAAACAGCAATGGGTCTAACAGTTTGGTTAGTTTTCATGAAGCCTATGCCAATATTGTGAGTGATATCGGTCAAAAAGCCGCCAGTGCTGATATATCTTTGCAAGCAGCCAAAGCTTTAAAAGCTCAGTCTAAAGATTGGTTTGAGTCCGTGTCTGGGGTGAGTCTAGATGAAGAAGCGGCAAACCTAGTCCGGTTCCAGCAGTCTTACTCGGCAGCGGCAAAATTGTTGGGTACAGCTCAAGATATGTTTAACACTATTTTAAGTATCGTTTAATAAGGGATCATGAGAATTAGTTATGCGGATATCAACAGGTCAACTCTACGATAGAAGTATTAATGCCGTTTTAGAGAATCAGGGTAATTTATCTGATGTGCAAACGCAGCTGTCTTCAGGAAAAAAGATCCTGCGACCGTCAGATGATCCGGTCGGCGCAGCGCAGGTTATCCGCTTAACTGAAGAAATCGATCTCATCGCCCAATACAAAAAAAACAGCAATGTTTTAACCTCAAGTTTAGAGCAGGAAGAAACGATACTCAGTAGTATCAATACTGCAGTCAACCGTGCTCGTGAGTTAATGGTTCAAAGTGGCAATGGCGTGCTTAACAGTGGCGACAAAAAAGCGATTGCCATCGAAATCGAAGAGATTCGCGACGAAGTATTTGGCTTAATGAATACACAAAATGCGATGGGTGAATACATTTTTGCCGGCTACCAGTCTAATTCGCCAGCTTTTGATTTTAACCAAAGTGCCTCGGGCAACAAATACAGTTTCGCTGGAGATGCTGGCGTGAATGAAATTAAGTTATCAAATTCGGTAAAAATACCAGTCAACAATTCGGGGAAAGAGGTATTTGAAGATGTGTTAGCACGTTTAAAATCATCAATAACGAGCACTAGTGGCGTCACATCAGCATCGTCGAGTATCGAGCAACAAAACACCTATGACAAATTTCATGAAGCTAATTACGATGCCGTCACGGCTGCGAATAATCAATACCAAATCGCTATTACCGCTGCTAATCAGGTTCAAGTCAGTCATGTTGCCAGTGGTGCCGTGTTAGATACCATCAGTTTTGCTTCCGGTTCGCCTTTCACATTTAAGGGCATAAGCTTTAATTTGGAAGGTACGGTGGGTAATACCGTCAATTTTCAACTTGATCCGCCAGAAAAAATGAATATTGCTGAAACCCTAAATAATTTTGTAGTGGCCATGCGTGATGAAAACCTTGACCCTACTCAATTTGAGCAAGCACTAAATGATGCTTTAGTTGGGTCAGACAATGCACTGAGCAGTATTGCTGATGCGACATCGGCTATTGGCGGACGATTAAATGTAAAACAGTCAGTTTATGAAGCGAATTTAGATTTAGAAATTACCATTAAAGCGGCACGGTCAAATATTGAAGATGTTGACTATGCCGAAGCGGTGTCCGAATTAAGTAAACAAGAAACCGCCTTGCAGGCTGCGCAAGCTACTTTTGGTCGAGTTACAGGTAACTCTCTGTTTGATTACATTTAACGTATCACAACGAAATTTTAGCTAGGTAAATTTGGCTTTTATTGTCCACATGAGACGAGTAATAACTCAGATACAAGGTTTGCCCAATTACTACCATGCCCGGGTAACTGTTGTCTCCACCTGATGGCAGAAACAGCTTTTGGATTACAATGCCGCTTGATAGCTGAAGTATGAATACCGCGGTGACCAATTTGTTTTTATGAATCACACGACCTGCAACAAGGGCTAGTTCATTGTTCACAGCTTGCATTACAGGGCCTCCAAGATAAAATCGTAAATCTAGCCATTTCCAGTGTTTATAGGGAAATTTGCTATGGCCTAATTGCGCCGAGTAGCTGTCTGCGTCCCGCCGCACAATGGCAAAACAACAATTATCAATGAAGGTCATATCCGATTCGTTGGGATAAGCAAGTTGATGAGTTTGTAAACTTAAAGCGCTCCTCACATGTTTTTGAAATGTACGCCGTGGGTCGCCTTTGTAAAAATCAATGGCGTTTGCCGAGCGATTGTAAGCAAAACCGTAGGCTTGCGACTTATGCCACCTTACACGCCACAACCACCAATTGTTTGCAGCAAAAGACTTGGCTGATGACCAACTCCGCCCATCGGCTGAAATCCAACATAAATTTTTTGCCGGGCGAGTTTGCCCCTCAACTTGAATACTGCGCGCATAAGCAATTAGCATCAGCTTACCATCAGGAGTGAGGCTTATTTTCGGATCACGCAGATCACAATTTTCTTGCCTAATTCGATTTCTTGCAATGACCTTGCCTTCGACATTTAAAGTAAAGATGTTGATCGTGCCGTCATCACTGACATGATTGAGCGCCTGACGAAAGCAACAATATAATTCTTCCTTAAACAAGCACAAGTCAGTGAAGGCATTGTGCGATCCGGTGATACACATCGGTATCACCCAATCTAATTTCATTTTTATATTCATCATTTTTACTCTTCTAAAGTATTGAAATATCAATAAATATCCAATTTATGGCGGCATGTTTTTGCCGTTTTTCAAAAAAACGGCAAAATTTTGTTAAAGGGAATTTTATCTGAGTCGATACATTTTCTGAGAGAGCCAGTAGTAATGATTTATTGTAAAGGTCATTACTCTATTAGTGTTATTTAACCAATCGAATCATATTCGATCGCCAGCCAACGCTGGACTGAGAGTGTAGGAGTACAACCATGGGTTTATATGTAAATACCAATGTTTCATCGTTGAATGCTCAACGTCAATTATTCAATTCAGGCACGTCATTAAATACATCTTTTGAACGTCTGTCATCAGGTTTTAGAATTAACAGAGCTGCGGATGATGCTGCAGGTCTGCAAATTACTGACCGCCTAACAAC
>NZ_JANQVQ010000313.1:9226-13207 GCF_030730205.1 Paraglaciecola sp. | reverse complement strand
TTAACAGAGCTGCGGATGATGCTGCAGGTCTGCAAATTACTGACCGCCTAACAACGCAAGTTCAAGGTTTAAATCAAGCTGTGCGTAATGCCAATGATGCTATCTCCTTAGCACAAACCGCTGAAGGGGCTTTGGGAGAGGTAACAAGCTCATTGCAGCGAATTCGCACTCTAGCGGTACAATCACAAAACGGCATCAACAGCTCAGCTGACCGGCTAGCCTTGCAAAAAGAAGTATCAGCTTTAAAACAAGAAATATCTCGTATTTCAACCGATTCTCAATTCGGCGGAACAGATATTCTTAAAGGTACATTTTCAGCCAAGTTTCTTGTTGGAGCTAACGCTAATCAATCTATTAGTATCAATTTATCGAGAACTGGAGGGTTTGGAACTTCAGGTTTATCGTTAACAGATACATCCGTGGCAACAGTCGGTGGAGCCTCTGCCGCATTGGTATCTATTGATGCCGCAATTTCTACTATCGGTGCTACACGTGCTGATTTAGGTGCATTGCAAAACCGTTTTCAATCTACCATCAGAAACTTAAGTAATATTTCTGAAAACGTCTCCGCGGCACGTTCACAAATTCGTGATACAGATTTTGCTACTGAGACCGCTGAGTTAACTCGAAATCAGATCATTCAGCAGGCAAGTTTGACCGTATTAGGCCAGGCGAACCAGAGACCACAAAGCGCCCTGTCTTTACTAGGTTAATACTGAGTTTGGTTAAATAACAAAGACCCATCTTCTGTTTGAAACTGAGATGCCAGGAGGTAGTGACCAGGTTGTTATAGAGTCAAACAGTAGAGAGCGTTGCTCACTCTCTCAGATACAAGAGCTAACGGCCGGGGGCAACTCCGGCTGACATTAATAAGATATAAATAACCGCATGATTTTACTCGTGTTTTATTTATATTTTATTTATTTGTGTTTTTGTCTAAAGGTTTTTCCCCTCCGATACGATACATAAGCATAGACGTTACGCTACTAATAAAAGCAACAGGCGAACGACTTAACAGCGATCACATAATACTAAAAATACGATCCTGTTACCGCCAAGACAGCTAATAAAAAAAATAGTCTGGTGGAGCTTCAATCAAATCGTTAGGAGAGAAAAAATGAGCTTATTCGTTAGCACGAATGTCTCGTCGTTGAATGCTACCCGTCAGTTATTCACGTCGAACAACAATTTAAGTACCGCGTTTGAACGCTTGTCATCAGGTTTTCGCATTAACAGTGCCAAAGACGATGCAGCTGGTCTACAAATATCTAACCGTTTAACTACCCAAGTACTTGGTTTGAATATGGCCGTGCGAAATGCGAATGATGGCATTTCCTTGGCGCAAACCGCTGAAGGTGCAATGGCGGAAATCACCACTTCGCTACAGCGTATTCGGGTACTTGCAGTGCAAGCTCAAAATGGTATCAACGGCAGCGCAGACAGACTGGCTTTGCAAAAAGAAGTGTCAGCCTTAAAACTGGAAATCAGCCGTATCGCAACGACCACGCAGTTTGGTGGCGTCAATATTTTGTCTGGTACCTATTCTTCTGCATTCTTAGTTGGTGCAAATGCGGGTCAAACCATCAGCGTTAATATATCGAGAACCTCTGGATACGGCTCATCTGGCCTATTGGGCGGAGCGAGTTTAACGGTTGAAACGGTGGCTGATTCGTCACGTGCTTTAACCCAAGTACTAGAAGCGATTTCTATCATAGATGCTAAACGGGCCGACCTCGGTGCGGTACAAAACCGTTTTCAATCCACCATACGAAATCTCAGTAACATTTCAGAGAATGTTTCGGCAGCAAGAAGCCGCATCCGTGACACAGACTTTGCCGTTGAAACGGCAGAATTGACCCGCTGGCAGATCATTCAGCAGGCAAGTATTACGGTGCTTGGCCAGGCAAATCAGCGTCCACAATCAGCATTATCTTTATTACAAGGCTAAGCAATAACAAAAAGGTGGGCGCGATGATTACGCTAAAAACGCAACTGCGGGGGCAGGCTGCAAAATAAGTTGAGGGAAACTTAGAAAAATCGGTCGAATTGCAAATTGTGGGGGCAGGCTGCAATCGACCGAGGGATGTTACAGTTATTAAGGTTGTAATACTGCCGTTTAATGAAAATGAACGAGCGGAAAATAATGATTAACCATTGAGCCTTTTGGCTTTTTGGAAAATCGCTGACAGGCAGAAGAGATGCCAGGAGGTAGTGAGGTATTGAGGTTTCAGCCATCAATCCTGACTGTCAGCTTGAGCTTACGCTCGCACTTTTTGCATTGGTAGGTGCGCATTAAACACTTAACAAAGCGCTAACCAGGGTACCAGTTAGCGATACAAATAAAGCATGTAATGTGCCAACTTTAACTTTGTTAATGCCCGTTACATCGACACAGTCATTAAAATAATAAGTCGATGGCAGGTTAGGAGAACTAAATATGAGTTTATATGTGAGTACAAACGTTTCATCGCTCAATGCCACACGGCAGTTGTTTACCTCAAACAGTAATTTGAGTACGGCTTTTGAGCGCTTATCAAGCGGATTTAGAATTAATGGAGCAAAAGATGATGCTGCCGGTTTACAAATATCCAATCGCTTAACAACGCAAGTATTGGGTTTGAATATGGCGGTTAGAAATGCGAATGATGGAATATCGTTGGCGCAAACTGCCGAAGGCGCTATGGGCGAGATAACCAGTGCATTGCAGCGAATTCGAGTGCTGTCGGTTCAGGCGCAAAATGGTATTAACGGTTCGTCTGATAGGTTGGCCTTGCAAAAAGAGGTGTCTGCCCTAAAGCAAGAAATTAGTCGAATTGCCTCTACAACGCAATTTGGTGGTGTGAACATATTGGATGGCGGATATTCCTCAGCTTTCTTGGTTGGTGCTAATGCTGGGCAGACTATCAGCGTTAATATATCGCGTTCAGGTGGTTTTGGCACCTCTGGATTGTTTACCGGGGCGGATGTGAGTGTGGCAACAATCGGCGGTGCTTCGAGGGCCTTAACACAAGTATCTGAAGCGATTTCGATAATTGATGCTAAACGAGCAGATCTAGGTGCGGTGCAAAACCGGTTTCAATCAACCATTCGTAACTTAAGTAATATTTCTGAGAACGTATCAGCGGCAAGAAGTCGTATTCGGGATACAGACTTTGCCGTCGAGACGGCAGAGTTAACCCGTTGGCAGATCATTCAACAAGCAAGCATTACGGTCTTAGGACAGGCGAATCAACGACCGCAGTCAGCCCTGAGCTTGTTGCAATAGTAAAAAGAGAATGAAAAGAGGGTAGGAAATGAGAGGCCACCCGCGTAGCGAATAAGGCTATTCGCTTTTAAAGCCATGGAAGGCTACCCTTAAGGGAATGCCCTTGAGATCACGAATTGTAATAGTAGCGTTGATTAATTGAGGTCAAAAAAATGAACATTAAAAACGTAAAAGACCCAATATTCTCAATGTTAGTATGTAAAGAGTTTGCTCGTTCTCCTAACGTGAGCAAGTTGGTCGGGGTATTTGCCCCGGCCTTTTTTCAGCCAATTACCGCGTTTATTGTAACGCTATTGACGAAAGTTAGGCTGTGAGACTAATTGAAATTTGACGACTATGTCGCTTATCAGCTAAACCTTATGTTAGTTGATTGACCCTTCTTTGCTCGTTCTCCTAACGTGAGCAAGTTGGCCTAGGCACTTGCCTAGGCCTTTTTTCTATAATACACCCGCACATTTGAATAAAACGTCCAACTAACAAGACTGAGAGTGTAGAAGTTTGGTTGAGAGGCCAGTATTCATCTCTAACCCTGCCAGTCGGACAGAAACGCTAAGGTTCGTTCTCCTAAGGTCAACAAGCTGCGGTCAATAAACACATGACCTCTTACCTTTATGTTGCCTCCTCTTTGCTTTATTTTATTATTTTTAGCAAAGCTTTTCCTATAAAACGTCCAACTAACAAGACTGAGAGTGTAGAAGTTTGGTTGAGAGGCCAGT
>NZ_JANQVQ010000313.1:7989-9126 GCF_030730205.1 Paraglaciecola sp. | reverse complement strand
ATTCATCTCTAACCCTGCCAGTCGGACAGAAACTTATTATCGTGCTTACTAGCATTTCACAACGTAGTTTTTACTTGAAAGTTTAAACGCGTCCTATTTTAGAATGCAAAAAGTAAAAGCAGTATGTATGCCAATTTTTCAGTCATTGTAAATAAAATTGGCCTCACGTTATCTCTTTAGCAGTTTTTCGTATTTTGAAATTAATTGTAAAAAAGTGAAAATAAAATTAAAGATTCTCTAGAGGTGGTCGATACCTATAGTTGAGGGGCATTCCGAGTGATTGCTTTTAGTTTTCAGTAAGGTAGAGGTACCAAACTGATTTGAGTGAGGCAGTGTTAGATAGGGAGGCCTATTTAACGTTGAAATTGAGGCAAACTTATCGTGTTGAGTCATTAACAATTAACGATGAGTTTTCAGGAGGTAATTTATGGGCTTATATGTAAACACTAACGTATCGTCGTTGAATGCTCAGCGTCAGTTGTTCAATTCTGGGCAGGCACTCAGCACGTCGTTTGAAAGATTGTCATCAGGTTTTCGTATTAACCGTGCAGCGGATGATGCCGCAGGTTTGCAAATTTCTGATCGTTTAACGACTCAGGTACAGGGCTTAAATCAAGCGGTACGAAATGCGAATGATGCAATATCATTAACTCAAACAGCTGAAGGTGCACTAGGAGAGGTAACTACCTCATTGCAGCGCATTAGAACGCTAGCGGTACAATCACAAAACGGTATCAACAGCTCTGCTGATCGTCTTGCGTTACAAAAAGAAGTGTCTGCCTTAAAACAAGAAATTTCACGTATTTCGACAGATACACAGTTTGCTGACACGGATTTATTGAAAGGAACTTTTTCTGCGTCATTCCTGGTTGGTGCTAATGCAAATCAAACTATCAGTATTAACTTGTCAAGATCAGGCGGTTACGGTACTTCGGGTCTTAGTCTAAGTGATGCAACTGTTGCGACAGCTGGTGGTGCTTCGGCTGCATTAACCTCTATCGATGCGGCAATATCGACTATCGGTGGTGTTAGGGCTGATTTAGGTGCACTTCAGAACCGTTTTCAGTCTACTATTCGTAACTTGAGTAATATTTCTGAGAATATTTCAGCAGCGCGTTCGCAAATCCGTGATACTGA
>NZ_JANQVQ010000313.1:0-7889 GCF_030730205.1 Paraglaciecola sp. | reverse complement strand
TGAGTAATATTTCTGAGAATATTTCAGCAGCGCGTTCGCAAATCCGTGATACTGATTTTGCGACTGAAACAGCTGAATTGACTCGAAATCAGATTGTACAACAAGCATCACTATCAGTATTAAGTCAGGCGAACCAGCGTCCTCAATCAGCACTGTCTTTATTAGGCTAGTCTAAAGAGTTTGGTTCATAGTATTGAATGAGTTAGCTTTGTATTGTGTGAAGCTGACTCATTTCCTTGTGGAGGTGTAAGATGGAGATTGATGTCTCGCAAAGTGGTAATAATCTTGCAGTACCAAAATACGTTAATCCTGGTTTAAGCGATTCCGCTGGACTTGAAAAAGCCCAAAACCGAGATACGAAGCAAGAAACAGTTAAAGGTAATGCGGCAAACGTCGATAACCGAGATAATACTGAAAAGTCCCTATCGACAGAAAATATTAAAGCGGCAGTTGATGAGCTTAGCGATTTTGCTAAATCAAGCAACAGGCAGCTAAATTTTTCAGTTGATGAAAGTAGTGAGCGCCCTGTTGTTAAAGTAACTGATAGTGAATCCGGAGAGGTTATCCGGCAAATTCCTTCAGAAGAAGTACTAAAACTCTCAGAACGTTTACGTGAGTTGCAATCAGATTTGGGCAACACAGTAGGGATTCTTTTTAATAAACAAGTTTAATTAAGGTAGAGGTTTCTCATGTCAATTCAGTCTCTGGGTGTAGGTTCAGGTTTAGATCTTGAAGCTTTGGTGACTCAATTATTGGATGCTGAGCGCAAACCTAAACAAGATAGACTTGATGCAAAAGATGAAACCCTTGATGCTGAGATATCGAGTCTTGGCAAATTAAAATCTAAAATGAAAGACTTTTTAGATTCAGTGGATGAATTGCGCACCGATACCGCGTTGAAAGGACGCGAACCGACTATCACCAATCCGAGTGAGAACGTTGAACCTTTTACTGCTGAGGCTTCTAACAGTGCGGTGGAGGGGTCATATAAAATTGCCGTCAGCCAACTAGCGAGTGGAAGCCGTATTGAAACAGCGAAAGCGGTCGACGGTGGTTTTAGCGGTACATCATCTCCAGTTCTAACTTCAGGGTCAGGTTCACTCACATTTAAAGTGCCCAGCACCAGCGACTCCTTTTCGATCAACGTTACTGCTGGAATGACTTTACAACAGCTCAGCTCGGCCATTAACCAAAATTCCGCCAACTTTGGTGTAACCTCAAGTATTATCGATACGGGTACTGCTTCAGGGGGCGCTAAACTGGTATTTTCATCCTCTACGACAGGTGAAGGAAACGATTTAGTCATCGTCAACGATAATGACTTAGCTGAACTGAACCGAGTATCGACCACAAACTCAGCTGAATCACTCTCTTATTTGTCTCCAGTAGTCTCAGCGCAAAATGCGAAGGCAAACATAGATGGCATCGATGTAGAGAGTACTACGAATGAATTTAAGAACACCATCGCTAACGTGTCCTTTGAAGTGTCTGAGGTAAGTGAACTTGAAGGCGATGCAGTCACCCGTAAAAAGTCGACACTTAAAATTGGTTTTGATACCGAGGGTATCGATAAGAAAATTCGTGATTTTGTGGATAACTTTAATGCCTTGAATAAGGAAATGACGGCATTAACCAAATACGGTCTATCGGATTTGGAAGATGATGGTGCCTTGGCGGGAGACTTCATGATCAGAGGTATCCAACAAGGCTTAGCGTCAATCATTGGCTCATCTGTATCCAGCTCAAGTTTGGGCACTATTTTTCAACTTGGTATTGAGTTCAATGAAGACGGTGATTTAGAGATTGGAGCTACTGACAAATACGGTTTTGGCAGTGGCGAAGACAGGCTCAAAGATGCGCTTGAAAATAACTTCGATGAAATTTCTAAATTGTTTACCGATGAAGATTCAGGCATCGGCGCCAGATTATACGACTACGTTAAGGAATATACGTCTTATAGTGGTTTGTTAACGAGCAGAGAAAGGTCTGTTAAGGATCAAAAAGATTTGCTGGCCGATGAGAGAGAGCAGTTCGAATTGAGAATGTCGAGCTATGAGCAGATCTTGCGGGACAAATACTTAGGGCTTGACCAAACGGTTGCTAAATTAAACCAAACTGGCTCTGCATTGGTTGCAATGTTAAATGGCTAATTTTAATAAGTTAAGGTAGGACTCGTGACGTTAAAAGGCATTAATGCATACAAAAAAGGTAATCTTAAACAAGATATCGCCCATGCTGATCCCCACAAGTTAACGCTAATGTTGATGCAAGGGGCGCTTGAAAAAATGGCCTATGCAAAAGGGGGCATGGAGCGCAAAGATTATGCGCTTAAGGCAGAGCACATATCACGCGCGACAGCAATCATCGTGACGCTGCGTGATACGCTAGATATGGACGCGGGAGGTGAAGTTTCAGTTAATTTGTTTAATTTGTATGATTACATGGTTCAACGTTTAGTTGATGCCAGTGTGCAGAATAGCTTGAAGATAATGGATGAAGTGATTAACCTATTGTTACCTATCAAAACAGCCTGGTCACAAATTCCTGAGTCTGCGAAGCAAGAGGCTTATGAAATACAAAGGCAAAAGCGACAAACCGCCGTTTGAAGAACTTAAATCTAGATCATGCATTTACACCGATTCCACTAAAAGAGCTCAATGCACAAGTATCTGAGCTCTTTTTGCTTGAATCTTTCAATGAGTTTGAGCTTCTTAAACTCATTGAGCAAAGAGACGTTATTATCAACGAATATCTGCAATCTTGCGAACCTGAACTCCAAAAAAAATTTGCCAAGGCCGAACTTGAAGTTAATGGCCTGCTAGTTGCTTACGTATCAGAATTGTCAAAAGCGTCATTAAAACAGCTAAGTGATTTAGTTCGTGGCCGCAAGGCGGTCAAAAAATATAAATAATTCCTTTAAGATGTTTTGACATTCACATCGAAGTTGTCGTTATAGTTTTTTCGTTATCCGATTTTGCGTTATGCTAATTAGGTGATGCACACTAAAAATAAAGTGAGAAAAACTCACAATTAGGTTGGAGAGATAAACGTGTTTAATAATAAAGTGATTTTAATAACCGGCGGCACAGGTTCATTTGGAAAGCGTTTCGTTGAGCACATCACTAGTCTTTACCAGCCTAAAAAAGTCATTATCTATTCTCGTGATGAGCTAAAGCAATTTGAAATGCAACAAACTCATGATCATCCCGCCATGCGTTATTTCATTGGTGACGTGCGAGATAAAGAGCGGCTAAAAAGCGCTATGCGCGAAGTGGATTATGTAATACATGCGGCAGCCTTAAAACAAGTGCCTGCGGCAGAATATAACCCCAATGAATGCATTAAAACTAATATCAACGGTGCACAAAACGTGATTGACGCAGCGATTGATACTAACGTAAGTAGGGTTATCGCTTTATCTACAGATAAAGCGGCAAACCCTGTTAATTTATATGGCGCAACGAAACTCGCCTCTGACAAATTATTTGTTGCCGCCAATAATATGTCTGGTGCTAAAGGACCGCGATTTGCTGTCGTGCGCTACGGAAATGTGGTGGGGTCTCGAGGATCCGTGGTGCCTTTTTATCGGCAGCTAATCGCCAAAGGCGTGACTTCGTTGCCGGTTACTCACATCGAAATGACACGATTCTGGATCACCTTAGATGAAGGCGTCGATTTTGTGGTCAAAAGCTTTCAGCGGATGCAAGGGGGAGAGATTTTTGTACCTAAAATTCCTTCAATTCGCATATTAGATTTGGTTGAGTCAATTAGTGGCAAATTAGAGTACGAGGTGGTTGGCATTCGCCCGGGTGAAAAACTCCACGAGGTGATGGTGCCCGAAGAAATGGCCCATCATTCTTTAGAATTTTCTGATCACTATGTCATAACGCCCGCCATCACCTTTTTTGAAAAAAACATAAATTTTAAGCTCAACAAATTAGGTGAAAAAGGGCAAGCGGTAGGCGAAAAATTTGAATATCACTCTGGTACTAACCCGCACTTTTTGTCAGTTGATGAACTGAAACAACTCGACAAAAATACCTTATAAGGGAACAATTTATGATCCCTTATGGTAAACATCTGGTGGATGAAACCGATGTGCAGAGCGTAGTAGATGTGCTGCGTAATCAATTTTTAACTCAAGGAGCGGTTGTTCCTCAATTTGAACAAGCACTGTGCGACTACACTGGAGCCCGGCATGCTGTCGCGGTTAATAGTGCAACCTCAGGCTTGCATATCGCTTGTTTGGCCGCGGGTGTCAGCTCTGGCGATGTGGTTTGGACAGTACCCAATTCTTTTGTTGCGTCAGCGAATTGTGCGCGTTTCTGTGGAGCAGAGGTGGATTTTGTTGATATTGATCCGCTTACTCGCAATCTTGCTATTTCAGAACTTAAAAATAAGCTTGCCGAAGCGCAGAAAAACAATCGCTTACCCAAAGCCCTGATTGTTGTGCATTTTGCAGGCTTGAGCTGCGATATGCAGCAAATCCAACAATTGACTCAGCCTTTTAATATCGCCCTTATTGAAGACGCTGCCCATGCATTGGGCGGGGATTATTTAGGGAGAAAAATAGGTTGCTGCCAATTTTCTGACATGACTGTCTTGAGCTTTCATCCCGTTAAATCTATTACCAGCGCTGAGGGCGGTGCAGTACTTACCAATGACGCAGAGATGGCATCTAAACTGACCTTGTTTGCCAAACATGGCACCACACGTGACCCGAATATGATGCAAGGTGTCAATGAAGGCCCTTGGTATTACCAGCAAATTGAGTTGGGCTACAATTATAGATTAAGTGATTTGCACGCAGCATTGGGGCTCAGTCAACTGCAAAAGTTAGATGAGTTTATTGCTAAGCGCCGTTTTCTGGCCTTGCGCTATAAAGAAAAATTAAAAGACCTGCCTTTGGTCTTGCCTTGTGAAGAAAGCTATCAAACCAGCGCTTGGCATTTGTACATGATTGAATTAACCAAACATGACCGGCTTAGCACTTATCAAGACTTACATGACAAAGGTATTGGAGTGAATGTGCATTATATTCCTATTCACCTGCAACCCTATTATCAACACTTGGGTTTTCAACAAGGTGATTTCCCTAACGCTGAACACTATTATAAACACGCACTAACATTACCTCTTTTTCCGAGCATGACTGAGACTGAACAGGACTCTGTGATTGAAACCTTACAAGAGGTATTGAGTTGAATATAGCGATTATTCCAGCTCGAGGCGGTAGTAAACGCATACCCGGAAAAAATATCAAAGCGTTTGCCGGTAAGCCGCTGATCGCCTATTCCATCGAAGCGGCAAAAAACAGTGGGTTATTTGAACAAATTTGGGTTTCCACTGACAGTGAAGATGTCGCTGAGGTAGCAATCCGCTATGGTGCAAAAGTGCCTTTTTTACGTCCTGCTGAACTATCTGACGATTTTGTAGGTACTGGAGCCGTAACAAAACACGCTATAAAGTTCAGCCTTAGCCAAGGAATTCAACCCGACTATTGCTGCTGCATCTATGCTACCGCTCCCTTCTTGCAGGCCTATTATTTACAAGATGCCTTGCAGAAGCTGCAATCAGATAAGCAAAAAAGTTTCGCGTTTTCCTGTACCAGTTTTGCGTTTCCTGTACAGCGAGCTTTAACCATGCAGGGCAGCGGTGTCGCCCCAATGTATCCTGAATTTATTGCAAAACGCTCACAGGATCTAAGCGAAGCGTTTCATGATGCAGGTCAGTTTTATTGGGGCACTATCGAAGGGTTTTTAAGTGATAAAGCTATGTTCAGTGAGCATGCCATCCCCGTAGTTTTACCTCGTCACTTAGTGCAAGACATTGATACTTATGAAGATTGGCAAAGAGCAGAATTAATGTACCAAGCTTATATGCAAAAAACGAATCTCATTACAGGTAATTCTCATGACTAAAGTGGCTGCATTGAGCCCTCAAAAAATATTAATCATTCGTATGTTATCTGACAGCGATGTAGTGGCTATTGGCTTACCAGCTTTGCGATTTTTTAAACAAAAATTTCCTGAGGCTGAAATTCATTTTTTGAGTTTTGGGCAAGCCGCTGGCGTATTGAAACTGGCAGAGCCAGAGACTGATGTAAAAGTACTTGAGTATTGGCCTGATGATTTCTTTCAAGCTATGGAAGCTTTTTTAGGCTTGGCTGAAGATATTATCGGTGAAGCGTATTCGCAGATAGTCAACTTGGATACAGCTTTTATGCCGTGCTTTTTAGCGCGATTCTTACAAGATGCGGGCGAGCCTATCGGCGGTAATTATTTGTCGATATCTATTCAAACCTTACTTGATAAAGTCAAAGATCAAAGTTTGCAAGCTGACTACGTAAACGTTCCTGCGACCTATATGCTGAGCAGTTTCTTTACAATGAGTCGTTGGTTTTCAAATTGGACAGTGGGCGATTATTTACCAGAAGGCGGTTATCCTGAATTTTACTTAAAACAGTGTTGTGGTTTTGGTTCTATCACTATGGATAATCGAATTGATATGAACATACAGCCCGGTGCAAGAAATGAAACGAAAAAAGCAACAGTAGCATTGTGTTTATCACAATCCGATGATGGGTATATTTATCCTTACAGCACAGATTTGGCTTTAGCGTTACAAGAAGCAGGATGCAAAGTGTGGTTCGACCGTGATTCAAATTTTGAGTTAAGCGGACTGCTTAGAAAACTAGCAAACAGCGATTTAGTGGTGTGTAAAGCAAGTGCTTTCAAATGGTATGCTGATGCTGTGGCATGCCCCACCTTACTCATAAGTGGCATGGCCAACCCCAAAATAGTGATGCCAGATTTTGCCACAGATACAACGGCACCTTGCCCATTGCACTCTGGACAGGTACTGACTCAAAATGAGCGTTTACAGGCTAGGTGTTTATGTGAAAAGCCAGCTGTATTGGCCGATAACATTGTATCTATATTGCAAGCATTAAACGGAGCTGCAGAAGATGAATGATATTCAGATTGGCCATTTTACCATCGGCCCTAGCCATTCCCCTTTTGTCATCGCTGAACTAAGTGGTAATCATAGCCAACAACTTGATTTGGCCATTGCTATGGTTGAGGCGGCGGCTGAAGCTGGCGCCCATGCAATAAAACTACAAACTTACACTGCTGATAGTATGACGTTGGACGTCGGTACTGATGACTTTGTGATCCAAGAACAAGACAGTCTATGGTTCAAAGAAAAGCTCTATGCACTCTATCAAAAAGCGGCCACGCCTTACGAGTGGCACGCTAGTTTGTTTAAGCGAGCTAATGAACTGGGTATGGTCGCGTTTAGCTCACCTTTTGATGAAGCTGCAGTGGATTTTTTAGACGAGCTTGGTGTGCCTTGTTTTAAAATCGCATCATTTGAATTAACCGATTTGCCTTTGATTGCCAAAGCTGCGTCTAAGAGAAAACCCTTGATAATGTCTACCGGCATGGCCAGTTTACGTGAAATAGAAGACGCGGTTAGGACCGCTAAAGTAGCGGGGTGTGAGGATATTATTTTATTGAAATGCACCAGTACTTATCCCGCTGAGCCGAGTAATACCAATTTATTTACTATTCCTCACTTAGCGCAGGCCTTTGGCTGTCAGGTGGGCTTGTCTGACCACACAGGCGGTATTGGTGTATCAGTTGCTGCTGTTGCCTTAGGCGCAACAGTCATAGAAAAACACTTTGTATTAGATCGCAGTGCCGGAGGGGTGGATGCGGTTTTTTCACTTGAACCTAGTGAACTCAGTGCGTTAGTAACTGAGACTGGCCGAGCGAAACAAGCCTTGGGGCAGGTGTGTTATGGTGGCACTGAAGCTGAAGAAAAATCCAAACAATATCGCCGTTCGATTTATGTAGCCCAAGATATTAAAGCCGGTGATGTATTAA
>NZ_JANQVQ010000312.1 GCF_030730205.1 Paraglaciecola sp. | reverse complement strand
TTAATTTAAACACTTTGGCTTTTTGTTGGCCGTTGGCTTTGACAAAATGAATAGCAAAATCAATCACTAATTTTTGTGATTCACTACTAGTGGAGCTAAGTTCCAAGTGAAATTCAAGAGAGTCACCTAGGTGCAGTTTTTCTTTTGAGAGCGTTAATTCAATTGGTGCGAGTTGGGTGTGCGATGGGTAGCCTAGTAAATTTAATATCTTTTGGTCGCCCGCTTTAACCAAACTACGCGTCGCATGTTTAATTATCCAATGTACCTTATCATTGTTGCTAGCATTGCCCAGCCAGCTTCGGCAAATATTAACTACTACCTCAGGGTTGTCTTTGCTGATGTCATTTAGATGATTGGCTACCGAACGCCTGACATACATGCTTTCATCTTCTTTCAAAGCGGTTAAAAAGGGCAAATTAGCCTGTGGATTGTACATAAATTCCTTGAGTTGCATGCCCCAAGGTAGACGTGGACGAGTACCTTCCGAAACCAATCTGCGTACGTGTTCATCTTCATGTTTCAGCCAAAGCGTAAACTGACTGTGGCAGTAGTCAGGATGTTCAATGATAAAAGGACGAATGGCAAATTCAGCACTGAACAAATGAGTCAAGGTTTTAAGCAGGTCTAAGGCAATGTGTGGATGGCTCAGGCCATATACACTGGCATAGTCAATGAGTGGCCATGCGGCAAAACGACTGATAGTGCTGTTGGGGTCATTGTTTTGCCACACATTGGGCAATTGTTTGAGTATGGCTGCAGCTTGAGTAAACTCTGCGGGTAAATATCGGTGTAATGCTGTTATTACGTGGCTAACACGCTGTTTTAGCTCGAGATGGTCTAAACCAATAATGGCTTGCTGATAAAAATCTTGGTGAGCAAAATGGCTGTCTATTTGCTTTAGGCAGCGTGCAATATGTTGAACGGCGCGGTGATTTATTTGGTTTTTCATTAGGGCTGGCAAAATATCAACAAACTTGCGGCATTGTTTATTGCGCGGCGACGTAGGTCAACATCATTGGCGGGTTTTATTAAAGTAAGTTGGCCATATACACTGCTTATATGGCCGGCCAAATCGATGGCTTATTTTTCAGCCAAAGCAAGCACCTTAAAGTAGGCTGCCTTAGGCTGACTTTGACGATCAAACAATAAGGGGTAGTCACTGCGACCTTTCATTGGCCAATCGTTACGCCATGTCATTGCGTCGTCTGTGCCCCAAAAGGTCACACGACTAATGTCTTTTTTATGGCGTAAGAAAATAGAGAATAAATCCACATAAGTGCGGCTCAAGGTGGCATCTGCTTCAGCACTTATACCGTTTATAAACGGATTCAGTTTTTCTTGTAAGGCAAAGTTTTGGTTCACATCTGCCCCAGCTTCCGCTTCTTCTGGAAAGGGTAAAACGGAGACGTCTAATTCAGTAAACATGACTTTCACTCCAGTGGCTGCATAGGCAACTATAGAGTTTTCCACTTCGTTTAAATCGGGGTAGCCGAAGGCGTAGTGGCCTTGCATGCCAATACCATCAATGCGTAAACCTTTTGCTTGTAATTGTTTGATGATACGAACTGCGCCAGCGCGTTTTTCAGGTTTAAATAAATTGTAATCGTTGTAATACAATTGTGCGTCAGGGTCAGCAGCATGTGCGTATTCAAAGGCTTTTTCGAGCATTTCTGGGCCCAGAATTTTGTACCACTTTGACTCGCGCATTGTGCCGTCTTCATTTAACGCTTCATTTACTACGTCCCAGCTTTGGATACGTCCTTTATAGCGACCTACTACGGTATCAATATGGTGTTTTAAGCGAGATAGTAATACATCGCGACTGACTTCGCGTCCCATGTCATCTTCAAATACCCAATCAGGTACTTGGCTGTGCCACAACAAAGTATGGCCGGTAATATACATATTATTTTGTTCGGCAACGGCGACTAAATTATCTGCTGCGGCAAAATCAAAGGTATTCGGGCTTGGATGGATACGTTCCCATTTCATGTCATTTTCGGGGGTCACCGCATTAAATTGTTGCTGCACTAATTGCGAGGTGAGTGGCTTTGGCTGCATAAGTTGTGCATTGCCCAGCGCAGTGCCAATTAAAAAACTATCGTTAAAAGCGTCTTTTAAGCTCAGCTGAGGTGTTTGCGTTTCGCTTGCGGTATTGCTGCAAGCACTGAGTAACATACACGTAATGGCGCTTACAGCGAGCGAGCGGAAGTGCTTAGCTTTCATTTTATCTCTCTTATTAAAGTTAAAGGTAATTAAATGATCAATGTTGAAATGAGGAGTGTAAGGACTTTAATCACATTCGAATATTGTGACTATTTGTAAGCTAGTTATTAAATTTTTGTAAGTGCGATTGGTGGCAGTGGCCTGATTGGGTAATCAGGCCACTGTGAGATGTTTATGCACGATAAGGTATTAAGGTATTGATAAATCCATCTTCTGTGTAGGTAATTTCGGCCATTTTTACTGAGCGTAAATGGGTAATGCCTCCAGACAAACTTGAATCATGGTAAAACAAATACCAGCGGCCTTCATATTCTGCAATTGAGTGATGGGTTGTCCAGCCAAGCACAGGCTCTAAAATTTTGCCTGCGTAGGTAAAGGGCCCATATGGGTTATCGCCAATGGCATAACACAACAAATGGGTATTACCGGTTGAGTATGAGAAGTAGTACTTACCCTGATATTTATGCATCCAAGACGCTTCAAAAAATCTACGCTCATGGTCACCCGCAAGCAACGGTTCACCATTTTCATCTAGGATTACGATCTCTTTGGGAGTTTCTGCAAACTCCAGCATATCGTCAGTCATACGCGCAATGATTGGCCCTAATGCGGCTTCGTCATCTGCAGGCTCAGCCAAAGACGCATCATATTGATTATTACGATAGTGTTGTAATTGGCCGCCCCATATGCCACCAAAATACATGTAGTACTGACCATCGTCATCTTCGAATACGGCCGGGTCGATGGTGTAACTCCCTTGTATCGGTTCAGGCTGTGGCACAAAGGGGCCGATGGGCGAATCACCTACTGCTACGCCAATTTGAAATATATCGTCCGCTTTTTTGGCGGGAAAATAGAAATAGTATTTATCGCCTTTTTTGGCTGCATCAGGTGCCCACATCTGTCTGGCCGCCCAAGGAACATCTTTAACGTGCAGAGCTACGCCGTTGTCGACTGCCACGCTATCAGGTGAGTCCATCGAAATCACATGGTAATCTTCCATCCCAAAGTGATCACCGTTGTCATTAAAGGGAATGCCCGCTTCGATGTCGTGAGAAGGGTAAATATAAATCTTGCCATCAAACACGTGCGCCGAAGGATCCGCGGTGTAAATGTTGTCAACTAAAGGCTGTGAAATCGCCTTTGCTCTTAGGGCTTGCAAGGCTTCTTGAGGTAGTAATTCTTCAGACATAAAAACTCACTTGGTAAAATCGCCGTCTCAAACAGACGGCATATAAAGAGGATGAATTAGTTAACTTGGCGACGTGCAGCTAAGTCTTTTTCAATTTTTTGTTCCATCGTTTTATTGATGCTGTAGCCAAATAAACACGCCACGGCTAAGAAAAATGGAATGGACGCAAACACACTAACTGACAATTTAATGCCATTAATAGTGTCAGGTAACTGGGTGCTTAAGTCTGCGCTGTAATTAAAGTAATCCAATATGCTCGACAGAATAGATGAGCCTAACGTTAAACCCACTTTTAAGCCTACGATCATGGCTGAGAAGATGATTGCAGTAGCACGGCGATGGGTTTTCCATTCTGAGTAATCTGCCACATCGGCTATCATCGCCCACAATAAAGGGGTCGAAATACCATAAAAGAAGCCGTGCAATATTTGTGAGGTAAACACTAAACCAATAGCATCGGCAGGATAGAAGTAGAACACTAAAATAAATAGCGTGGATAAAAACAATGAGGCACCAAACACTTCTCGCTTTCCAAATTTATCCGCTAAGGACTTAGAAAAGCCAATACCGATGATCATGAAGATGATCCCGCCCGCATTAAATAAACTAAAGCCAGAGGTGGCCGGATCTTCAGGCCAATGAAACTCAGATAAACCCAAGCCAGTTAATCCAGCGTTTACGCCATTAATAAAACTGTTAAACCCAATGTTTTGCAAAAAGGCAGCAATCTGTCCAGCGTCGAGGTAGTTTTCAAAATAATAGATGTACATGCCGCCTTTTAAGGCCAAAGTCACAAACACTAAGATGGTGATGATTAACATCATGATCCAAGGGCGATTAGCCATTAAATCTTTGATGTCTTCTAATACCGTAGATTTTTGTTCGTCGGTAGGTACAACCCGTTCTTTGGTGGTAAAAAAGGTAATGAGAAACATAATGATGCCGGCAATTGATAAAAAGGTCATAACCTTTTCAAAACCGATGGCCTTGTCGCCATCCCCCGCAATGAGTACCAGCGGAAGAAGCAATACTTGAATAATAAACTGCGCAATCATCACCGCCACAAAACGATAAGAGGACATGCTATTACGTTCTTGCATGTTGCCGGTAATCACACCACTGAGGGCGGCGTAAGGCAGATTGTTAGCTGAATACACTAAAAGCAATAACATGTAGGTAATAAATGCGTAATACACTTTCCCGTCGGGACCAAAGTCTGGGGTGCTAAAGGCTAATAGGGCAAGCACACCGAAGGGGACAGAGGTCCATAAAATCCACGGACGAAATTTACCCCACCGCGTTTGTGTTCTGTCAGCGATCATGCCCATGAATGGGTTAAAGAAAGCGGCGAGCAAACCACAGATAAAAATGACCTTAGTCGCTGATTCAACGGGTATTTTGTATACGTCGGTGTAAAAGAAAGCGATAAAAGTAACGAGAGTTTGAAAGACTAAATTAGCCGCTAAATCACCTAAGCTGTAACCCACTTTTTCAATAACGCTTAACTTTTCGGTTTGCTGATTCATATGTAAGTCATTTGTAGTTTTTTTGTTATGGTCGAATTGTATCGGGTTGGTGGTTTTTGGTTATTGTTATTTTCGCTTTCTGCATTATTTTATGTTCCCTGTTGTACTATTTTTGTTCGTTAGGAGTCGGGGGAACAAGGCTTGACAAAATCATCAGCCCCGTAATCTGTGCTTGCGGAAAAAGTTAGCCCATTCGTTATACAAGAGGCAAAAACGACGTCGTTGTTAAACTTGCCAATTAGTACCCTTATTTTTCAATTCAACATTATGTTTTTTCACAGTCATTTAACATCTGGTTGTCTGAACTGACAACTTGAGTATGCTGTGATGCACTGTTTTTTCTGTCAATTTATAAAAGAGGTAGGCGTTTGAATACTCCAAAAAGTGAGAATATGCTCTTTATTGTATTAGTGAGCATGGTGGCAACCATAGGCGGTTTTTTGTTTGGTTTTGACAGTGGCGTGATCAACGGCACCATCGATGGATTGCAAAAAACGTTTAACTCAAATGATATTGGTACCGGCTTTAATGTGGCAAGTATGTTGTTAGGTTGCGCAGTGGGGGCATTTACCGCCGGAAGATTAGCTGACAGTTATGGCCGTAAAGCGTTGTTGTTGGCTACTGCCATGTTATTTATTCTGAGCGCGTGGGGCTCGGGTGTTGCCAGTTCTTCAATGGAGTTTATTGTATATCGCATCATTGGTGGTTTGGCAGTGGGCGCCGCTTCCGTTATGGCGCCCGCTTACATCAGCGAAATTGCTCCAGCGCGTTTACGTGGACGTTTATCATCCATTCAGCAAGTTGCCATTATTACCGGCTTATTCGCGGCCTTTGTGAGTAATTATTTATTAGCTAATTTTGCTGGAGCATCTACCGCGGAGTTTTGGCTCGGCTTTGCTGCTTGGCGCTGGATGTTCTGGATTGAGTTAGTGCCAGCGGTATTGTTTTTAGCTTTTTTAGTGTTCATCCCAGAGAGCCCGCGCTACTTAGTCCTGCGTAAAAAAGACCAACAAGCTGCGGTGGTGTTAGCTCGATTATATGGTGCTGAGCAAGGCCAGCAAAAGTTAGTTGAAATTCAGCAGTCGTTGGCTGGAGACCGTCACGAACCTAAGTTGGCCGATTTACTCGACACACAAACCCGTAAGGTCCGTAAAATTGTGTGGATTGGCATTGGTTTGGCGGTATTCCAGCAATTAGTCGGTATTAACGTGGTGTTTTATTATGGTGCGGTATTGTGGCAAGCGGTGGGCTTTTCAGAGTCAGATGCACTATTGATTAACATCATCAGCGGTGCAGTGAGTATTGCAGCCTGTGTAATCACTATGTATTTGATTGATAAAGTAGGGCGTAAACCGTTTTTGCTACTTGGCTCAGTCGGCATGACCCTAACGCTTGGCTGTTTGGTGTTTGCCTTTATGAATTCGGATTTAGACCTAAACGGCAATCTTGACTTAGGTGAGATGGGCACCTTTGCGTTGATTTCTGCCAATGCCTATGTGTTTTTCTTTAATTTGTCATGGGGGCCGGTGATGTGGGTGATGTTAGGTGAAATGTTCCCGAATCAAATTCGCGGTTCTGGTTTAGCGGTTGCAGGCTTGTTTCAATGGGGCGCAAATTTTGGTATCACCATGACCTTCCCTATTATGTTAGCAAGTATTGGCTTGGCAGGAGCATATGGTTTTTACACCCTTTGTGCTGGTATTTCTATTTTGTTTATTGCTAAATATATGTACGAAACTAAAGGCCGAGAGCTGGAAGATATGCAAGGTTAGCCTCTGGTTTTTGGAGCAAGTAGGCCGCTAATTAGCGGCCTTTTTTATGACCAATTCTGCTTGATGGGAACAGTGTTTACGCGTTATAGCCTTATGGGTTTACATGCAGGTTAACTCTGTTGCCACCCGCTTTTTTGGCTTTGAACATCGCATCATCTGCTAATTGTAATAAGGTTTCACTGTCGCCGCCGTGATCGGGGTAAGCCGCAATACCAATACTCAAAGAAAGGTCTAGGCTTACCCCTAAAAATATAAAAGGCTGGGCCACTGCACGACACATTTTCTCTGCCACATTCATTACCGTGTCTGTATTGGCAATATTATTAAGTAAGACAATGAATTCGTCGCCTCCAATCCTGCCAACAGTATCGGAGTCTCGAACACAATGTAATAAACGTTGAGCTATTTGTTCTAATACCCGATCACCCAGAGTGTGGCCGTAGTTATCGTTGACCGCTTTAAATTTGTCGACATCGATAAACAGCACATAGAAATTGGCATCGTTAACTCTAGCGCCATTCAAGCATTTTTGTAGACGTTCTTTTACTGTGGCTCGGTTGGGCAAGGAGGTGAGAGAGTCATGTTTAGCTAAATATTCTAGGTGCTGTTCCATTTGTTTGCGTTCACTGATGTCGTGAGCAACTGCGATCCTGACTTGATGCTGTTCTGACCATCTCGCAGACCACAAAACATCGACTATTTTGCCTGACTTATGTAACCAGCGGTTTTCAAAACTAGACTGGGTTGTTCCTGACAATAGGCTAGCTACGGTTTTGGCTGTTTTTTGACGATCTTCAACATACACAAAATCAAAAACAGAGCGGCCAATCACCTCCGCCGGCAAATAACCAAACATGTGTTCAAATGCCGAGCTCACAAAAATAAAAGTATCTGCTTTATCGACAACACACACCGCGTCAAGGATAAGGGCCAAGACATCTTCAAGCTGCAGAAGAGGGGTAATTTTCATGATAGGTGCTGGTCCTGATACTAGGGAGAAGGGGCCTTAAAATAGCGTGTGGTAACGAGCAACTGCATGCTGTTAATCTAACTATCAACATCGCTAGCAAAGTACCCCCATCAGCATAAATTTTCAATTGTTACTATTCAATATTAACAATATAGCAAAAAAAAAGGCCTCAAATGAGGCCTTGTAAAAGTGCGAGTAAATGGGACACAGTCATTTACTCACGGGACAACACAAAACGAAGGATTAACCGAATAACACGCGGTTGATTTTGTTTTCTAACAATTCTTGCTGACCACTAAGGTGTTTAGGTTGAATATTATTGGCAGCAGCGAAGTCAGCTAATGAGCCCAAGCTATGCTCACCATTTTGAATCGCCTTACCAAGGTTGCCACTCCAGCCTGCATAACGTTGTTTAACGCAATCAGCCAAGAAGTCATTTTCTAAGATAGCAGCGGCTTTACGTAACGATAAGGCTAAGTGATCCATACCACCAATGTGAGCATGGAACATATCTGCAGGATCAGAGCTTTGACGACGTAATTTACAGTCAAAGTTCATACCACCAGTAGTGAAACCGCCTGCTTTCAAAATTTCATACATGACTAAGGTTAATTCAGGCACATCGGTAGGGAATTGGTCTGTATCCCAACCTAGTTGTGCATCGCCTCGGTTAGCATCTAAGCTACCAAAAATACCTAAAGAAACCGCAGTAGCGACTTCGTGATGGAAAGAGTGGCCCGCTAAAGTAGCGTGGTTTGCTTCGATGTTTACTTTGTACTCTTGCTCTAGACCATATTGCTTAAGGAAGCCGTATACCGTAGCGCTGTCGTAGTCGTATTGATGTTTAGTCGGCTCTTGTGGTTTTGGCTCGATCAACAACGCACCTTTAAAACCAATTTTGTTTTTATGCTCAACTACCATTTGCATAAAGCGACCTAGTTGCTCACGCTCTTGACGAAGGTCAGTGTTGAGTAAGGTTTCGTAACCTTCACGACCACCCCACAATACGTAGTTTTCGCCACCTAAACGCTTAGTGGCGTTCATTGCATGATATACCTGAGTTGCACCGTAGGTAAAAATTTCAGGATCAGGACTGGTAATTGCGCCGCCAGCATAACGTGGATGGCTGAACAAGTTAGCTGTACCCCACAATAACTTCATGCCTGTTTCAGCTTGTTTCTGTTCAAGCACATCGGTGATTTCAGCGAAGTTATTAATGTACTCTTTAATTGACTTGCCACCCGGCGCGACATCGGCATCGTGGAAACAGTAGTAAGGCGCGTTTAACTTTGAGAAAAATTCAAAGGCGACATTGGCTTTCTCTTTGGCGCGTTGCATTTCGTCGCCCGCTTGTAACCATGGGCGTCCGAATACACCTTGGCCAAATACGTCGCTACCATCCCAACAAAAGTTGTGCCAGTAGCAAGAAGAGAAGCGCAAATGCTCGGCCATGGTTTTACCCAAGATAACTTCTGAAGGGTTGTAATGATGGAAGGCAAGAGGATTAGTTGACTCTGTCCCTTCATATTGGATTTTGGAAATATCTTTGAAATACTCAGCCATGAGGCGCTCCTAAAATGATAAAAATGTAATGATTCGGTTAGCACTATCATGCAGTTTCACTGACAGGCTAACAATTATGTTTTCTTAATTAACTAGTGTGCTTTTTGTTGCTTTTTTGTTATCAAACGCTTCTCTACTGCTTAGTGCTGCTTCATTAGGGGCGCCAATTGAACGTATATTTGTTGAAACTGTTCTCGTCTTATCTTTAATAACGCAACTCGTTCATTGTTGGGTTCGAAGATACTTTCAAGCGCAGGTTGTGGGCAAATTTCTTGCAAAGTACGGTCAGTATCGATGGCAATTTGTGCCAGCCTTGCCGCACCTAAGCCCGGGCCTACATCGCCACCCGTGCGATAATTGACTGGGCGTGCGAGCACATCCGCCAATAATTGACGCCAGTAACGACTTTTAGCTCCACCGCCGATTAACGTAATTTCGTCAGCCTCACCCGCCGCTTTATTTAATGCCTCTACACCATCGGCAAAGGCAAAACTGACGCCTTCCAATACGCTATAGGTTAAGTTCACTTGGGCAGTAGAATGGTTTAAGCCAAAAAATGAGCCACTCGCAAACGGATTGTTGTGTGGTGTGCGTTCACCGCTTAAATAAGGAAGAAAAATAGGACAATGTTCTAGATTGATGTCAGTGTTATCGAGCTCATCCAATAAGGTTTGCACTGGGCGTTTGGCAATGTTATCGGCAAACCATTGCAAACAACTTGCGGCGCTCAGTACGACCGACATTAAATGCCAGGTGTTTGGTAGGGCGTGACAAAAGCTATGAACTGCTGACTCAGGATTCGCAGTAAAGCCATCAGTAACGGCAAAATATACGCCTGAAGTACCCAGCGACAGCATCGCTTGACCTGGTTTGACTATACCGACTCCCACGGCGCCAGCCGCGTTGTCACCACCACCGGCGATTACTGGTATCGCTGACATATTCCAGCGTGCCGCCACTTCTGATTTAAGTGTGCCAGTGATATCTGAACCTTCAAACAAACGGGGCATATGTGATTCATCTAAACCGCAGGCTGCTAATAACCCTGTGTGCCAAGTACGTTGTTTTACATCTAGCCACATGGTGCCGGCCGCGTCTGACATATCAGTTGCGTAATCACCCGTTAGTAAAAAACGTAAATAGTCTTTTGGCAGCAATACTTTGGCGATACGTGCAAAATTTGCAGGTTCATGTTGTTTTACCCAAAGCAGTTTTGGTGCGGTAAAACCAGCCATAATAATATTGCCGGTAAGTTCACGAGCATCCGCAACCTCTGCTTCAATTTCTTTACACTGCGCTTCACATCGACCGTCATTCCATAAAATAGCCGGACGAATGACTGTATTTGCGTCATCGAGTAAGGTCGCGCCGTGCATTTGTCCGGATAAGCCAAGGCCAAGTACCTTTGATAAATCATGGTTTGCACTGAGTTTATCCATAGCCTGACAAAAACCGGTCCACCAATCTTGGGGGTTTTGCTCTGACCAAAGCGGTTTTGGTCGACTGACTTCAAAGCTGCTGGAGCTGGTATCTACGATTTCTCCGCTTGCATTTGTTAACACTATTTTAACGCCAGAAGTGCCGAGATCGACGCCTAAGTACATAGTAAGTCCTCTAGAATTTTTTGAGGATACTAGCAGAGAGTATTATTTTTAGAGAGTTGTAGGACTGATTACGAAATTAAATAACGAAATAACATAATAATTCTACTCGCTTCCATTATAGTCATATGTAACAATAATGTTGCAGAATACTAAAAAACATAAATCGATTTGTTGGAGTCTCTATGTATCAAGCTCGGCACAGTATCAGTCTTTTATTTAATGCTAATAAAGTGTATGACCGCCAAGTGATAGAAGGAATTGGTCACTATTTACAATCGTCTAAAGTGGATTGGGATGTTTATCTAGAAGAGGACTTTTTAGCTCGTCTAGAGCATATTGAAGAGTGGAGTGGCGACGGCATTATTGCCGACTTTGACGATCCCGCCATTCAAAAAGCCCTAGTAAATGCCAATGTGCCAGTCATTGGCGTGGGCGGGTCTTATTCAAATGAAGAAGATTATCCAGACGTTCCTTACGTGGCAACTGATAATTATGAGGTGGTAAAAGCCGCCTATGAACATTTAAAGAAAAAGGGTTTAGAGCGCTTTGCTTTTTATGGTTTACCGCTTGATAAAACCCATCGTTGGGCGCTTGAACGCGAACGTGCAATGGTTAAATTATGTAAAAATGACGGTTACGATTGTTCGGTGTATCGGGGGCATCCAACTCGTCCAGAAACTTGGCAATACACCATGAATCGTGTGACGGATTGGATCCAAGGCTTGCCTAATCCGGTGGGTATCGTGTCTGTAACCGATGCACGTGCTCGTCATCTACTGCAAGCCTGTGAACAAATTGGCAAACTGGTGCCTGATAACATTTCAATTGTGGGCATTGATGATGATGATATAGCACGTTATCTAAGTCGAATCAGCTTAAGTAGTGTGACTCAAGGCTGTTTTGATATGGGCTTCCAAGCGGCTAAGTTGTTGCATCGTAATCTTGAAAATCCTAATTTAAAAAGTCGTCGAGTGTTAGTGCCACCTGCTGGGGTATCAGAACGGCAGTCGACTGATTTCAAAGCGTTGAAAGACCCTTATGTTATTCAAGCGATGCACTATATTCGTCAAAATGCGTGCAGAGGTATAAAAGTGGAGCAAGTGTTGGACTATGTGGGTGTATCACGTTCGAATTTAGAACAGCGTTTTCGTGAGGAACGCGACCACAGTATTCATACTGAGATCCATAATGAAAAATTAGCCAGAGCATGTAAATTATTAGCAGATGAGAATATTTCAACTAACGAGGTAGCGCAGGTCTGTGGTTATCCTTCGTTGCAATATATGTATGCGGTATTTAAAAAGCACTTTGACCAAACACCACGTGAATTTCGAGATGGGGCAGGTAAATAATTTTCGAAGGGCTTCGTTGTGCTGAGCTAAACCACCCCATTGTTTAGCTCAGGGTATTATAACTCTGGCCAGGTTTGGGTTTGATTGGAGGGCAAGTATTGACTTAAAAACGTTGCTAGCTCGGCAGAGCGCAGCGGTTTGACTAGATAGTCGTTCATACCTGCTTGTTGTGCTTTTTCTTTATCTTGTGACATAGCGTTAGCCGACAAACCACAAATAATGAGCTCAGAATACCCCAACTCTCTAATGCGCCCTGTCGCTTGATACCCATCCATAATAGGCATTTGTACGTCCATTAATACCAGATCATAGTGAGTAGTACTCATTACTCGCTCTACCGCTTGACGGCCGTCTTCAGCAATATCATAAGTCAGACCCATTGAGCTCAACATTTCGCCTGCCACCGCCTGATTAATTTGATTATCTTCGACCAATAACAAGTGACCTTTAAATTTGTTAATAGTCGGTTCTAGCCGCGTTGCATCTATTTCATCAGAGAGTTTTACGTTAAAAAGTTCGGCTATAAAGCGGCAAACTTGTGCAAGTGTAAAGGGGTGGCTCAAACACACGTAATGAGCGTCTTGGTTTAAAAATTCAATTAGATCGCTGGGTTGCGATTCAGTCACAAAGCCTACTTCAATATTTGACATTCGTAACAGCTGAAGTTCTGTTTGTAATTGTTGGTGGCTGACATGATTAGCAATGTCGAGTACTACGGCATCATCTTCATTCATTGTGGCTATTTGGTTTTGTAGTTCTGTAAGCGGAAAGTGACGTAATTCAACATCAAGGACTTCAATATAGTCATCTCGCAAATATCCCCTTGGACCTTTGCTGAAATAAAATAAGCGCCCAGTCGGTTTATGATTAAGTTGCAGGATGGGCGAAGCCATTATTGCGCATGCCAATGGCAGTGTTATGGTAAAACAACTCCCTTGATTAAGCTCTGATTTGGCAGATATTTGGCCATTCATCAAGCTAACTAACTGTTTCACAATACTTAAACCAAGCCCTGTGCCCCCAAACGTGCGACTGGTTGAACCATCGGCTTGGGTAAAGGCACCGAAGACTTTATTGAGTTGATCGTCAGACATTCCAATGCCAGTATCCTCGACCGCTAATTCCAAAATAAGGTGATCGGGCTTATCGCTTTGACGAATGTCAGCTGAAATAGATATGCTGCCTGTTTGGGTAAATTTTATGGCATTACTGCACAGATTAAGCAGCAATTGGGTGATTCTAAGTGGATCACCAATAACCAGGTTAGGTAAGGTGGGGGTAACGTCGAATGTTAATTTTAGGCCTTTTTCAGCGGCAAGATTTTTAACGTTGGACAACACATTGGCAAACATATCCTCTAGGTTAAACTCTACGTGTTCGATCTCTAATTTACCGGCTTCAATTTTAGAAAAGTCGAGAATATCGTTAATCAGACTCATTAAAATTTCACTCGAATACATCACTTTTTTTAACTGTTCTCGCTGCTGTGGTTTGAGTTCAGTTCTGAGTACTAAATCTAACATGCCGACGATACCGTTCATCGGCGTGCGAATTTCATGGCTCATGTTTGCCACAAACATACTTTTAGCTTCATTCGCTTGTTCGGTTTTCAAATTTGACAGTATTAATTCTTGATTGAGGGCTTCTTGCTTGGTATTCATCAGTTGCGACTCTGCCAACAAAGTATTGGTTTGTTGGTTTTTTTGCTGGAAGACGTTCGCTGCTTTGGCCAACTGACCTATTTCATCTTTTCGTTTAAGGCCTGGAATGTTTTTGATGTCCTTGCCCTGTGTTAGGCGCTCAAACACTAAGGTTATTTTTTTAATCGGGATCATGATCCGATAAGCAAGAAAGACTGCCGCTAATATCGCCAATACAATTCCTATCAATGAATAAAGGTCACTTTCGTGTAAGGAATTTTCAGTGGTATTTTTAACGTCTATATTGGTTTGGTTGAGTTTCTCTGTAACTAAAGAATTAAGTTCACGTGCTAGAAACAAAAACTCGTTAGCCGCTCCTGCCATCACCACATTCACTAAAAATAAATAACCTCGGGTTATTTTAGTCAGTTGTAAAAAGTCGTTTTCAACTCGGTCTAACTTATCTAATACTTGGCTCAACTCTAATTCAGTTGTTTTGTTTTGTTGTTGTTTAAGTAAGGTGACGGCCTCTCGGATATTTTGCTGAAAAGGCTGTACTAACTCTTGATCGGGGGTTAATAAATATTGCAGTAAGTAGTTTTCAGATTGGGCGATATGAAACAAGGCCTTGTCTGTGTATCTGGCGTTAGCGACACTCGCTGAGCCCGTCAGCTCAGACCAATTAAAATTATCAAATATTTGCTGTAGCTCAACCAGTAAACCATTACTCACCAAGTTTTCTCGTTGCGTACGGCCTATAATCACGTTAGCAAAGTTATCGTTATAATTGGCTAAGTGCTCGCGCATACGGGCGATGTAATCGCTATAAAGTTGAGCCTGAAGGTCATTAGTGGTCAATTTTTCTAGGTTATCAAGTTTGCTATTGGTGTCTGCCATTAAGGCCATAAAACGAGTAATAGCTGATTCACTCGCGGTCGATTTATAAAGAAGTACATTACGCTGCAAGTCAATAACGTCTCTTTCGACCTCGCGTACCAAGCTGACTTCAACAATGGTTTCTTGCGTAATATCTAAATTTTTGACAAAGGTTGCGTAGATGTCACGAGATAAGAATATTTGCAGGCCAAGCAAAAAGGCGAGGGTTAAGGAAAATAATAAAATTTGTGATTTGAGGCTCGTGAACACGTTATTTTTCTTATTGGTTAATTATTGTCATGAACTAATGAACTCGTACCATTTTTGTAAACTGTAGTCATAGGTGGGCATCGCTGTGTTCCATACTGCAACGTTGCTAAAGCGTTTTGTGTAACTACCGCCAGTGCGCACTTCACCTTTTAACACGGATATCTTGCCGTCAGTACCAACGAGGTTTTGTTGCGCTTCTTTACCTTCGTACCAATAATCCCATTCGTTTGTACTGAGCAATTTTCTGGAGCGTTGTGGGTTTGAAATATAATACCCTTGGCGCGCTATAAATGCACCTGGCCAGCCAGAAAGCCACCAGTTCATGTAGTCATAAGCCGCGTCTTTTTGTTTACCCTCAGTGGCAGATGATAAACACATTGCCCCATGCCAACCACGATAGCCCTCTTTAGGGGCTGCGAAAGTAACAGGAAGTCCTTGCCCATTCAAGGTTGCAACGGCCGGTGAAAACATGCTTTCTATGGAAACACGTTGTGTTCGCATAAAATCAACTGACTCAGGCACCGAGTTCCAGAAGCCACTGAAATGCTTTTGCTGTTTAAAGTCAATTAACACTTTAAAGAGATTATCTAAATCTGCTTTGCTTAAATTACCAATATCATCAAATCGAACCAGATTTTGTGCTTGTGCTGCTAAGGCTAAATCAAACAAACCAATGGTTGGATCGTTGACAATGGCTACCTTGCCACGATGTTGTGGCTGGAGCAGCCAACCCCAACTCTCTGTTTCGTAGGGGATGCCTTTGGGAATAAAAAAGGTGTTGTAGCCAAAAGAATCAACGTTGTGAACGTAGGGTAAAAAGCTGATGAGTTCTGTGGGATTTGAACCTAAGGTGCCGTCGGCTTGAATATTAAGAATCTTATTAGGTGCGTCGCCTGCACCTATTTTAGCATCGGGACTGATTTTGCCTGTTTTTGATAAGGGGTTAATTTCATCCCAGTAAGTTAAGCGTTTTTTTTCGATGGCTTGGATTGAGCCACTCGCCCATAGCGGACGAATACTATTTGACCACTGCTCATACAAATCAAAGGATGAAGGTGAAACACTGGCTTTTTGTAAAACGGCTGCGCTGCCTCTTGGTTCAAAGACTAAATCAATGCCAATGTCTTGCATTGCCTGTTGGCGCAGTTGTTCTTGCAAAGTAACGTGGGTGCCGAGAATTCTCAGTCGAGTTTTTTGTCTCGCAAATACGTAAGGGGCAGTGCTACCAAGAGCGCCGGTAGCGATGACTGAACCCAGCGTTTTGATGAATGTTCTGCGTCCAGCAGTGTTTAATGTGTGGTCAGATACCTTGGATTTTCTCATCTAAACAAATACCTTACACTCGAATACAACAGATGTTATTGCTACATAGTGTGCCGCCAGAACTGAGTTTGTCAAATGAGAGGCAATTCAGGCATTATCTGCTGATGTTAGCAATTATTCAGCGTAAAACTTATGCTCAAAGGTGAACTGCTGCGTCGTTGCGCCATCGTTAATTGTGATACTGATCCGGTAACGTTCTTGGTCACTAAATGGCAATGTCGCCAGGTAGTAAATAGCTTGGCCCTCTTTTACTTCTTTAAAGCTTAGGCTTTTAACTACCCCTAATAGATTTTTGGCTTCGCCGTTCATAACTACACTTTGCGCCGCACTTGTCTTCTTATCGAGTACCGAAATATTGATCAAACCATTAAATTTACTGCGTAATATCCCGTATTGTTTCGCAACTTCAGGGGTGAGAAATGTACTATTAAGGGCAATGTAATGTACATCCCAAGTTCCTAACGCGACCTTCTGTTCTGCGTGCACCGCCGCAGCGCTAAGCAACATGCTGAGGAAGGCAAATACCCTAAATTTATTAAAATGCACCAAACAGATCACCCATTAATTTTTGTAAAAATATAAGAAGTAAAATAACCACCATGACGGATAAATCTAAACCACCGAGATCAGGCATTCTTTTACGGATCGGCGCTAACATTGGTTCAGTTAATTGCGCTAACACCAACTCCATGGGGTTGCGGCCTTGACTGACCCAGCTCATGATGGCACGTAAAATAAGCACGTAAATAACTAAATCGATCGCCTCAGAGAACACAATTAATAAACCAGCCAAGCCAATGCCTACAAAGTTTGTTAAGGCATAACCCGCCAACAAGCTTAGTACTACTATCTTAGCAATCGCCACAAGCCAGGCTAACAATAAGGTTGCGGTATCAAAGCGGCCCATAGACGGCACAACTCGGCGCAAAGGGCCAATAATGGGATGGGTTGCTTTGACAATAAATTGGCTAAATGGATTGTAAAAATCCGCTCGGGACAATTGCAGCCAAAAGCGCAATAACACTACCATTAAATAAAGTTTAAATGGCAAACTGATTAAAAAGTCAATTGAACTCATAGCGTTGTTGTTTCCTGAACACACATTTTAATTTGAAAATTGGCGCGTTTTAAATTTACATCTTGTTCGAGTTCACACTCAGAACGTTGTAGACATCTCTTTAGCTCGAGCAACGGCAGCTTGCATTGCTTTGGCTACAATATCACTTAAACCGTTATCGGCAAAACAAGCCAGCGCCTGAGCGGTAGTGCCGCCTTTAGACGTAACTTGAGTACGCAGTTCACTGATTTCGAGTTGGGGATTTTGACATACCATTTCGGCTGCGCCTAGCATTGCCTGTTGCACCAGTAATCGAGCGGTATCTCGATCAAATCCTTGCTGTTGAGCTTCATGCTGCATGGCTTCTAAAAAAGCGAAGAAGTAAGCTGGGCTGCTGCCTGCTGCCGCAATGACACCGTCGATCATGGCTTCTTTTTCTACCCATGCAATTTTACCAACATGTTTGAGCAAGGCACCTGCATAGTCTCTGTCCTCGGTTGGTATTTGCTCATTCGCATACAAACCTGTCATGCCTAAGCCTAAAGAACTAGGCGTATTGGGCATCGTGCGAATGACCTTATAGTTACCACCTAACATTTCTTGCAACCTTTGAACACTGATACCAGCGGCAATAGATACAAACAGTTTGTCTTGTAATTCAGTTTGCTTGGCCAAATCAGCGCACATTTGTGCCATAAGCTGTGGTTTTACGGCCAATACAATTACCTGTGCTTGCTCTACAACATGGACGTTAGATTGACTAATTTGAATGCCGAATTGTTGATGTAAGGCATCTAACTTGGGCATTGAAGGATTACTGGCATATATATATTCAGCGGGATAACCATTATTTACGAGTCCACTGATTATACTTTTACTCATATTACCTGCGCCTATGAAGGCTATGCGTCTATGTTCCATTTTACCTCTGTTTGATCTTAAATTTGCTGTGCTTATTGTCGGCTACCAAAGATAGCCGTGCCAATACGAACCATTGTACTACCATGTGCAATCGCAGGCTTAATGTCACCTGACATGCCCATAGATAGCGTATCTATCTCTGGATAAAGTCTGTGCATCTCGACAAATAGCTCTTGCATAGCTGAAAAACTGTGCTTTTGTTGCACTTCACTTGCATCTGCCTTAGGGATGGTCATTAAACCTCGTAATTTCAAGTGGGGTAAGGGGTTAATCGCCGCCGCAAGCGCCTTTACTTCCTCAATAGGCACACCCGACTTACTCGCTTCATCATCGATGTTGACCTGAATGCACACATTCAGTTGTTTGTGGGCACTGCGTTGATCATTCAAACGTTGGGCTATTTTTAAACGGTCGATAGCGTGCACCCACGCAAAATTTTCGGCCACTAAACGGGTTTTATTTGACTGTATGGGGCCAATAAAATGCCATTCGATGTCGCTTAGTGCGCGCAGCGCTTGGACCTTTTCAACCCCCTCTTGGACATAATTTTCGCCGAATAAACGTTGTCCAGCTTCATACGCTTGCACGATATCAGATACGGGTTTGGTCTTACTGACCGCTAGCAATTGTACGGTATTTGGTGGACGATTAGCGGCTAAGGTAGATTGCTCGATTGTTTGGTATGCGCTTTTGAGTCGTTCTGCTATTGTTTCCACGTTGTAAACTTTTTTACGGAGAATTTGGCTTGGATATTACCGAACTTTTAGCCTTTAGTGTGAAAAATAAAGCCTCAGACTTGCATCTTTCAGCTGGATTACCACCTATCATTCGGGTAGATGGCGAGATGCGTAAACTTAATGTGCCTGCCCTTGAACACAAAGAAGTGCATAGCTTGATTTATGAAATCATGAACGACAAGCAGCGCAAGGAATATGAAGAAAACCTAGAAACCGATTTTTCTTTTGAAGTAAAAGACTTATCACGTTTTAGGGTCAATGCGTTTGTGCAAAATCGCGGTGCGGCTGCTGTATTACGAACCATTCCAAGTAAAATTTTAAGTTTAGATGACTTAGGCGCTCCGCAAATTTTTAAGCAAATCATTAATCAGCCTACTGGTATTGTATTGGTAACGGGGGCAACAGGGTCAGGTAAAAGTACTACCTTAGCGGCCATGATTGACCATATCAATTCAACTAAGCGCGAACATATTCTGACCATCGAAGACCCCATTGAATTTGTGCATGAAAATAAACTTTGTGTACTCAACCAGCGTGAAGTGCATCGTGATACCCACAGTTTTAACAACGCTTTACGATCAGCTTTACGTGAGGACCCTGATATTATTTTGGTGGGTGAGTTACGGGATTTAGAAACCATCCGTTTGGCCATTTCGGCGGCAGAAACTGGGCACCTGGTGTTTGGCACCTTGCACACCAATTCAGCGCCTAAAACCATCGACCGTATTATTGATGTGTTTCCTGCCGCTGAAAAATCCATGATCCGTTCGATGTTATCAGAATCCTTACGAGCGGTTATTTCACAGACCTTATTGAAAAAAGTCGGGGGAGGGCGAGTGGCCGCTCACGAAATTATGTTGGGAATTCCGGCTATCCGTAATTTGATCCGCGAAGACAAAGTCCCGCAAATGTATTCAGTGATCCAAACGGGTCAACAACATGGTATGCAAACCATGGATCAATGTTTACAGCGTTTAGTTGCGCAGGGATTAATTACCGCCCAAGATGCGGCAGCCAAATCGATTGATAAAAAGCCCACTTCAGGTTTCTGATTTTATTCATCAATATACTTAGTTAGCGGAAATAGTTATGGAACTCACGCCTTATTTAGAAGCGATGCAAGAGGCAGGTGCCTCAGATTTATTTATCACCGTGGGCTTTCCGGTTAGTGCCAAAATTAATGGACAAATGACACCAATTGGTAGCAGTGTACTCGATGAAGAGTCTTCTTTGGCTCTGGTACACGACGCCATGAGCGATAAGCAAATTCAGGAATTTACTGACAGTAAAGAATGTAACTTTGCGATTGCCCGTGACGGAATTGGCCGTTTTCGTTGCAGCGCTTTTTGGCAGCGCGATATGGCTGGAATGGTTGTGAGGCGTATTGTCACACAAATTCCAAAAGTAGATGATCTCGGTTTACCGCCCATTTTAAAAGACGTGATTATGGCGAAGCGGGGTTTATTGTTATTTGTTGGGGCTACGGGTACGGGTAAATCAACCTCATTAGCGGCCTTAATAGGGCATCGCAATCAAAATTCAAAAGGGCATATCTTAACGATTGAAGATCCGATTGAATTTGTGCATGAGCATAGTCAATGCGTCGTGACACAGCGCGAAGTAGGTATTGATACTAAATCCTTTGATGATGCCTTGAAAAGCTCCTTACGTCAGGCCCCTGATGTCATTTTAATTGGTGAAATTCGTTCAATGGAAACCATGGAATATGCCATGTCTTTTGCTGACACAGGGCATTTATGCGTTGCCACCTTGCACGCTAATAATGCGAATCAGGCTATCGAACGCATTATGCATTTGGCGCCTCATGACCAACATGAAAAACTGCGTTTTGATTTGAGCTTAAATATGCGTGCTATTGTCGCCCAGCAATTGGTGCCTACACCTGATGGTAAGGGGCGAGTGGCAGCTATAGAAATCTTATTAAATTCACCTTTGGTGACAGATTTAATTCAACGTAATGAAATTGGCGGGCTCAAAGAAGCCATGCGTAAAGGTAAAGAGCTGGGCATGCAAAGTTTTGATATGGCCTTATATGATTTGTACAAGGCCGGTAAAATCAGTCTTGACCATGCGATTCATCATGCTGACTCACCCAATGATTTGCGGCTAATGATTAAATTAGCGTCGGATGATGGTAATAAATTAGGCTCATTGTCTAATGTATCTATCGACATGGATTAATGGATTGAGACCAAATCAATTATGCTGAAAGTATACAGTCATCACGACCGTTTTATGGTTTGGCAAATTAAGCAGTGGCTTGAACAAAATGGCATTCCTTGTTTTGTGAAAAACGAATTTGCCATTGGTGCGATGGGCGAACTCTCACCTTTTGATGTATTACCCGAAGTATGGCTTACTGACGAGGGGTGGCTGGCTAAAGCACAAAAATTAATTAAAGACTTTGAACATCAACCGCTACAACACAGTTGGTTGTGTGAACGGTGCCAAGAAAGTAATGACGGAAATTTTGAGTTGTGCTGGCAGTGTGGAACCCCAGCAGAGCCGTAATTATTGGCCACAGGCTGCCCATTATTATTTTAAGCTCATTACGCTGATTTTACTGTAAAGCAAAGAATTTGTTACAGAAACAGCCAGTCTTAAGGTTTGGATTCAATCAGACAATCCAGTACACTCAACGCATATTTATGAAATTATTTGGCCTGGTTAAGGTCTTATTAATGTCGGGTGTTTTTACCCATAGAAGAAGTAGGAAACGTATGAAAAATTGGTTTAAGCATTCCGCTCTAGGTTTAGCCTTGGTCCTAAGTGGTGCGGTGTTAGCTTCATCTCAGGTGGATAACTTTGATGCTGTGAAACAAAAAATTCAGAGCACCTTAGGCATGAAAGTTTCTTCTATCGCTGACTCTCCTATTACTGGATTATTGCAACTCGAAACAGATAAAGGCTTATTTTACACCAGTAAAGACGGTAAGTTTTTACTGCAAGCCCGTGTATATAATCTTGACGCCGGCATGCGTAACGAAACAGAGTTAGCCTTGAGTAAAATGCGATTAGCTGGAGTAGAAGAATTTAAAGATTCAGTGATTGAATATAAAGCCAAAAATGAAAAATATGTGGTTGATGTCTTTACTGATATTACGTGTGGATATTGCCGTAAATTGCACGGCGAAATGGACAAATATAATGATCTTGGTATCACTGTTCGCTATTTAGCTTACCCTCGCGAAGGCTTACGCGGACAAACCTATAAAAATATGGTGTCAGTATGGTGTGCAAGTGATCCACAAGAGGCCATGGATGATGCAAAAAATGGTCAAACTGTTGCGTCAAAAGTGTGTGAGAACAAAGTGGCCGAACAATACGCCTTTGGTCAACAAATTGGTGTAAACGGTACACCAAATATCATCTTACCTGATGGTTCGCTAATTCCAGGCTACCAGCCTCCTAATTTGTTAGAACAAGCCCTCAAGGCGCTATAGTGGATTTGTGAGCCTGCTCTTTAGCAGGCTTTTCTTAGCTAAAAACTTGAAATATATAAATGCCTAATTTAGTTATAACTCGCAGAGTGCCTGCTGATAACGCCCACCTTCCCGCCAATCTCCACCCTGTGATTCGTCAAATTTACGCCGACCGAGGTGTGCAAAATGAACAGCAATTGCTGCGCACTACTCAGTCGTTACTGCACTATAACGAACTCAAAGGCGTCAGCGGCGCAGTGAATCTATTAGTTACGGCTATTCAATCTCAGCAAAAAATAATGGTAGTAGGCGATTTTGACGCTGATGGTGCAACGAGTACCGCTCTGTGTATGTTGTCGCTTACCATGTTGGGGTCAAAACAACACAGTTATTTAGTGCCGAATCGCTTTGATTTTGGATATGGATTGAGTCCTGAAATTGTTGATGTTGCTGCTCGTGAAGGGGCGGAACTCATCATGACGGTGGACAGTGGAATAGCGTGTTTTGCTGGCGTTGAAAAAGCGAAAGCCTTAGGTTTAAAAGTACTTATTACTGACCATCATTTGGCGGCAAGTCGTCTACCGATCGCAGATGCTATAGTTAATCCAAACCAACCAGGTTGTGAGTTTTTATCTAAAAACTTAGCCGGAGTGGGGGTGGCGTTTTATTTAATGCTAGCCTTACGTGCGGAGTTAAACAAACAAAACTGGTTTGCAAGGCAAAATATGCCGATGCCAAATTTAGCCGAGCTATTGGATATTGTAGCGCTTGGAACCGTGGCTGATGTTGTGCCACTAGATAGCAATAACCGGATTTTAGTGCATCAAGGATTGCAGCGTATTCGCAGCGACCAATGTTGCAAAGGTATTCAGGCTATTATGGAAGTGGCTGGTCGCGACAAAAGTAAGTTGATGGCCTCCGATTTAGGCTTTGTAGTTGGGCCTCGTTTAAATGCGGCTGGGCGCTTAGATGATATGTCCTTAGGCATAGAATGTTTACTAACAGACAATCCCGCCCGTGCACGACAAATTGCGGTGCAGTTGGACAGCCTCAACCAAGAGCGCAGAGAGATAGAAAGCTCGATGCAGCAAGAGGCGGTGAAGGCTCTTGAACAACTCAATTTGGCTGCCGACGCCTTGCCCTTTGGTTTGGTGTTGTATAAGCAAGATTACCATCAAGGCGTGATTGGAATTTTGGCGGGCCGCATTAAAGAAAAATATTTTCGCCCTACTATCGCCTTTGCCCACCAAGATGATGCGCTATTAAAAGGCTCAGCTCGTTCGATACCTGGTGTGCACATTCGCGATTTACTTGAAACCATTAACAGTCAATATCCTGGCCTAATTATTAAATTTGGAGGGCACGCAATGGCTGCTGGTTTGACCATAGAATTGGCAAAGTTAGCAGAATTTGAACAAGCCTTTCATTTGACAACCGAAGCCTTGTTAAAGGGTAAACCTTTAGCAGGCGAGGTCTTGTCTGATGGTGTTTTGCTAAAAGACCAATACAGCATTGCTTTTGCGCAATTACTGAAAGACGCGGGACCTTGGGGGCAAGGCTTTCCTGAGCCCGTTTTTGATGACGAATTTGAGTTGCTAGAGCAAAAGTTACTAGGCGGCAAACATTTGAAAATGTTGGTGCGTTTTCAAGAGCATCTGCTGCTCGATGCGATTGCTTTTAATATTGATCCTAATGCATGGCCGAATTTGGCATGCAGAAAAGTCAGACTGGCCTTCAAACTTGATATTAACGAATTTCGTGGCCGCGTAAATTTGCAACTGATGGTAGATGCTATTGAGCCAATTTAAGCGATTAAGCTAAGCCTCGCATAAGCGTTAGATGAGCTCCCTATTGGGCTGGGATTGCGGGTCATAGCCATCTGCCCCACGGGCAGCTCGCCTTGCTATGCACAAACCCTGTGCCACTGATTCAGAATTGACTCAAATTAGAATTTTACAGGTGGCAAATTATTCTCATCTATAAAGACAATATTGATTTAAAACGCCGTTTCTTATTCGACGTCGAGATTAAATAAGCTGTCAAATATGTCGACAAAGCTGCATATTTGATGAGTTTGGGTATATCATTGTTTTTTTGGACAACCTAACATTTTCCATGGCTAAAAAAACAGACGTAGAAAAACTGCTAATAAAACACGACAAACTGACCCACACTGAAGAGTTGGCAGTGTCTTCTCATGTGCAGCGTAAAGACGATGACTGGTTTATGAATACCTTGATGGTGGAAGGTTACGATGTACCATTTAAATTTCGCCGTCGAAAAGTCTATAAAAATCTCACCGGTGCACGAGTTAATCTAACGTATTATCCGATCAAAGAAGAAATCGCCGGCATGGAGTTTGAAGCCATGAAGGTTGTGAGAATTAAGATAAGTTAACTTCTTTTAATTGGGGTTTATTTGTGTCATCTACCGCACTTGCTGGATTTATTCTGCATCGTCGACCTTATCGAGAAACCAGCTTTTTACTTGATATATTCAGTTTGGAATGGGGTTTAGTGAGTGCTGTTGGAAAGGGCATTCGGGGCAGTAAAAGCGATAAAAAGAGTTTGCTTCAACCCTTCCAGCTTTTGTTACTTGGGCTGGCGGGGCGTCATGAACTGAAAAACCTACAGCAGGTTGAAGCCTTGGGCTCAAGCTACAAGCTTGAAGGCAATTACTTATTTTCAGCCATGTACATTAATGAACTACTCAGTCGTTTATTAGCCAAAGAAATCCCCCAGCCTGAGTTGTTCAATCTGTATCAAACCACCCTAAAAGCCTTGGCAGACAAGCAAACCATTGAACCGCAATTACGCCAATTCGAATTATCTTTACTTGCGGATTTAGGCTACGGAATTGACTTTTTATACGATACAAATACCGGGCAAGAAATTGAACCTTTTAGCTACTACAGCTTTATACATGAGCAGGGTTGGATAAGGCTAAAGCAGCACTACGGTGACAATAATTGTTTTAGTGGCCAAAGCATCATGCAAATTAATGACCTTGCATGGACGCCAGCCAGTTTGCACTGTGCTAAGTATATTAGCCGTTTGACTCTCGCCAAGCTGTTGGGCGACAAGCCTTTAAAAAGTCGTGAACTATTTAAACAAAGTTGGACGACGCAATTACCTAATAATGTGGAGAATACACTAAATGAATGACATCTATTTAGGGGTAAATATTGATCATATTGCCACCCTAAGAAATGCCCGCGGTACCTTGTATCCTGACCCCGTGCATGCTGCCGAAATTGCTGAAAGAGCGGGGGCAGATGGTATTACTGTGCATTTGAGAGAAGATCGTCGACATATCACCGATCGTGACGTTAATGTGTTGAAGAATACCATTCAAACCAGAATGAATTTGGAAATGGCAGTCACCGAAGAGATGTTATTGATTGCTGAGCAAATCAAACCTGTTTATTGCTGCTTAGTGCCAGAGAAACGCCAAGAGTTAACAACAGAGGGAGGTCTTGATGTTGCCTCAAATCAGACTGTTATCGCTACAGCCTGTGCACGACTTGCGGCAGCGGGTATTATGGTCTCCTTATTTATTGATGCAGACAAGGCACAAATTGACGCCGCTCATGCGTGCGGCGCTCCTTTTATTGAAATTCATACCGGACAATATGCTGAGGCTGAAAACGAACAGCAACAACAAGCAGAACTGGCCAAATTAGTGGTTGGCATCGAATACGCGCATTCGTTGGGTTTGAAGGTCAACGCGGGTCATGGTTTAAATTATCACAATGTTAAACCCATCGCAGCGATCCCACAGCTATACGAACTGAATATTGGCCACGCGATAATTGCCAGAGCAGCATTTGACGGTTTGCATCAAGCGGTGGCCGATATGCGACGTTTGATGCAAGAAGCCCGTCGCTAGAGAATATCAATGGCCATAGTAGGTTTAGGTACTGACATTGTTGAAATCGCGCGAATAGAAAGTCAATTGGCACGCTCTGAACGGCTCGCCCATCGTATTTTAACTGTCAGTGAGCTGCACACGTATGCTCAACATAATTTCAAAGCGCGCTTTTTAGCGAAACGCTTCGCAGCCAAAGAAGCAGCGGTAAAAGCTTTAGGGGTAGGGATTGGTAATGGGGTCAGTTTTCAAGATGTTGAGGTACAAAATATGCCCAGTGGTCAGCCCTTTCTTAACTTTTATGGTAAATTTGCTGAGCTCTGCAGTGAACGTGGCGTGACAGCCAGCTTTCTTTCTATCTCAGATGAACAACACTATGCCGTTGCTACTGTGATTTTAGAATAAACCTACGTCGAAGGGCTTTGCACTTTAATAGTGCTGAAATAGCAACGCGATACGACGTTGCGCAAATTTGGGGCGTTTTGTTCTCTTAAAATAGGCTGTTTCCTCAATTTGCGGACAAAAAAACTGGCGCGTATTCTGAATGGATGCAATTTAATTATATATATGCTTGAGTAAAAGCAGCGGTTTTTAGCTTGTCTAACGCCGTAAACAGTTACAGGACAACGTTTTATGGTTTCTATCCGCACTGTGCACCAACCACAAAGACCTTCGTTTGAAGAGTGGCTAGCCAGTCTGAACTTGTCTACAACCACCAAACAAAAGCTTCGTGAGGTATCTGACACGCCTGAAATTCTATTAATCGGGCAGGAGATGGTGGAAATTCTGCATGAATTACATATGGACGATGAGACCCTGCAAGCCTCGTTGATTTATCCTTATTGTGAGATGCATGAATTAAGCGAAGAGCAAATTGCCGAGCAGTTTGGAGAGGGGATCAAAAACTTAATTGTTGGCGTAAGGCGCATGGATGCCATTAAGTCGCTACATACTCGAGCGAAGAGCACCAGAAAAAACGACGAGACACAAATTGATAACGTGCGGCGCATGTTGCTCGCGATGGTTGAGGATGTCAGAGCAGTTGTCATTAAGTTAGCAGAACGTATTTGTGCTCTGCAAAAAGTGAAAAATTCTGATGAAGAAACCCGTGTTTTGGTGGCAAGAGAGTGTGCCAATATTTATGCGCCACTGGCCAACAGACTCGGTATAGGCCAATTAAAGTGGGAGCTAGAAGACCATTCATTTCGGTACTTACATCCTGATACCTATAAGCAAATTGCCAAATTACTGGACGAAAAAAGAACGGATCGCGAACAATATATTGATGATTTTGTTAACGAACTGCAAGGCGTATTAGACGAGCAAAACATCAAAGCCAAGGTGTATGGTCGTCCTAAACATATTTACAGCATCTGGAAGAAGATGCAGAAAAAGCACTTAAGTTTTGAACAGCTCTATGACATTCGGGCAGTGCGTATTATTGCTGAACGCTTACAAGACTGTTATGCCGCTTTGGGTGTTGTGCATGCACATTGGAAGCACATTCCAAACGAGTTTGACGATTATATTGCCACCCCAAAACCCAATGGTTATCAGTCAATTCATACGGTCACACTGGGCAAGCAGGGCAAGGCGATTGAGATCCAAATTCGCACTAATAAAATGCATGAAGATGCTGAGCTAGGTGTTGCCGCTCATTGGCGCTACAAAGAGGGGGCTACGGTCAGTCGCTCTGCTTACGAAGAGCGCATCAATTGGTTGCGCAAAATATTGCAGTGGCAAGAAGAAGTCGCCGAATCGGGTGATTTGGTTGAAGAATTGCGCAGTCAAGTATTTGATGACCGTGTTTATGTGTTTACACCAAAAGGCGATGTGGTTGATTTGCCATTAGGGTCGACCCCCTTAGATTTTGCGTATTACATACATAGTAACGTAGGTCATCGCTGTATTGGTGCTAAAATCAGCGGTCGTATTGTGCCATTTACCTATCAATTACAAACCGGTGACCAAGTCGACATTCTGACCGGAAAACGGTCTAACCCAAGTCGTGATTGGATGCACCCAGGACTTGGTTATGTGCACTCTTCACGGGCTAGAGCCAAAATACACAGTTACTTTAAAAAACAAGATAAAGATAAAAATCTGGTTGCGGGCAAAGAGTTGTTAGAGCGCGAGTTGACTAAGGTAAACATTCCTTCAAAAGATGCCTTAGAAGCGGTCAGTCGCTTTAACATGCAAACTGTTGATGATTTGTATGCAGCGCTTGGTGCAGGTGATATTCGCTTGATGCAAGTAGTCAATTTTCTCATTCAACGACTTGAGCCTGAACCCATTATTGATCCGAGGATCAAGGCGAAAAAACCACAATCTGCTAAATACAAAAAAGATACCGTTGTGGTAGAGGGGGTTGGTAATTTATTGACGCAAATTGCAGGGTGTTGCCAGCCACTGCCGGGCGAACCAATCCTTGGGTATATTACCCAAGGGCGCGGCGTGAGCGTTCACCGAGAAGATTGTGAGCAATTAACACATTTATTGGATATTCACCCAGAAAGAGAAATTGATGTTAATTGGGCAAGCAATGTTAAAGCCGCTTTTAGAACCGAGTTACAAGTATTTTGTGCAGACAGAGACGGTATTTTACGCGATTTAACAACGGTACTGGCCAATGAGAAGGTGGGTTTGTTAGGGGTAAATAGTTTGAGTGATACCAAAACCCACACAGCAAAAATAAAGGTTAGTTTAGAGGTTAAGGATTTAAATAGTTTAGCTAAAACTATAATTAAAATTCAACAAATTAAAGGCGTGTCTGAAGTAAAACGCATAGATAATTAGCTCAAGTCATTGCATCTCTTTATAAAAAATAGGGGTGGAATGACTCAGCTTTAGTATTTAAAAAGCGTAAGCTGCACTTAGCCATACTATATTTCTAGTGTCATATTAGTTGAAAAATCCATCGCCTTTTTGACAATCAGGCATGTGAGCTAAATCTACACTAAGGCGCGGGCCTGAATTAGGGATTTGCAGGTAAAAGTTTAGATTCATAGAATAAGCCGCGCGAATTGTTTGAGTAAAGGTTAATCCTGCTGGCCAATGTGCAGACATTAAATAATTGTATCCGGCAGAGACACCAATGAGGCCAAGTGCTCCACGAAATCGATGTTCTTCATTGGTATAGGAAAGTTGGTATCCAGCTAATCCTGCATACTGCAAACCAATCCCGCCGGCATGCGATATTT
>NZ_JANQVQ010000311.1 GCF_030730205.1 Paraglaciecola sp. | reverse complement strand
CAAGGAAAAATGAAAATGAGTGACCAAACAATAAGCGCCCAGCAAGTTAGCGAACTTCAACAAAAATTAAGCCTGGTACAAGATGAAGTCGGCAAAGTCATTGTGGGCCAACAAGATGTGGTTCAACAGGTATTAATGGGTATGTTGGCTGGCGGTCATTGCCTATTAGAAGGCGTACCAGGCTTGGCAAAAACCTTAATGGTGAGCTCCTTGGCACAGACCTTAGACCTTGACTTTACACGTGTGCAATTTACCCCTGATTTAATGCCTAGCGACATCATTGGTACCGAAATTTTAGAAACCGACCACGACAGTGGTAAACGCTTTTTTAAATTTCAACAAGGCCCTGTTTTCACCAATCTGTTGCTAGCTGATGAAATTAATCGTACACCACCTAAAACCCAAGCGGCTTTGCTTGAAGCCATGCAAGAAAAAAAGGTCAGTTACGCAGGTCACAGTTATGCCCTGCCAAAGCCCTTTTTCGTTTTAGCCACCCAAAACCCTGTAGAACAGTCAGGCACCTATCCGCTGCCTGAAGCACAGCTCGACCGTTTTTTACTGTTTATTCGTGTGGGTTACCCCAGTGCAGAAGAAGAAATAGAAATATTACGCCGCACCACCAGCAATGTTTCAACGCATATCAATGCAGTATTACAAGCCCAAGATATTATCGCCTTACAAAGCTTAGTGCGTGAAGTGGAAATGGCTGAGCCACTGCTTGACTATGTGAGCCGTGTAGTCAGAGCAACCCGCCCAGAAACCAGCGACGTTGCTGCCATTACTCAGTTTGTGCGCTGGGGAGCTGGCCCAAGAGCCGGACAAGCACTGACCCTTTGCGCCAAAGCGCGGGCTTTTTTACAGGGCCGTTTTGCGGTGACCGTAGACGACATAAAAGCGGTGGCACACAGCGTATTGCGCCATCGCATCTTACTCAATTTTCAAGCTGAAGCCGATAATATGCAAAGCGATCAGGTTATTGATGCCTTATTGCAAGCTCTTAGTTTACCCGTTAGCCCTTTGGTGTAAATGACAACCCATGGCTAATACCACTTCGCAGTCTCTTAACTTGCTCAACCCGAGTGCATTAGCGCGGATTAAAGACTTACCTTTATTGGCGAAATGCCTTGCTCAGGGCTTTTTGCAGGGCGTGCAACACAGTATTCAAAAGGGTACAGGGGTTGAGTTCAGTCAATATCGTAGTTATGAGCCAGGCGATGCGTTAAGCAAAATAGATTGGAAATTGTATGCACGCTCCGATAAATATTTTGTGCGAGAAGCGCAGCGTGAGAGCAATATCAATGTATGGCTGGTGATTGATAGCAGCAATTCTATGTTGCAACAGTCCGTGCATAACAAAGCTGATGACCTAAGTTCTTGGCATAAACTTGATTATGCTCGTACTCTGTTGGCCACCCTGTCCTACTTGGCTCAGCAACAAGGCGACGCCATTGGCTTGTTAAATTTATCGCAAGACAATCCGCAGTTTTTACCGGCCCACAATGGGGCACAGCATTGGCGCAAAGTCTTACTTGCGCTGGCGCGAATAAAAGCGGGGGGCACCTTTCCTGCGGCCCAAACCTTGCTCAAACCTTTAGCCAGATTACAAGACAATGCCTTAGTCATTGTTGTTAGTGACTTTTATCAACATAACCAAGATATTTTAGCCTTTATGCGCAAGTTAAATGGCAGTAAAACCGAGGTGATGGCGATACAGCTAGAGTCAGATGACGAGGTACTTTTTCCCTATGAAGGGCTGATTCGATTTGAAGATTTAGAAAGTCATCAAAGCCGCTTATTGTGGGCAAAAGATGCAAAACGTGACTACTTAGCTGCCCGTGCTGAGTTTAACCACGTTCTAGCATCACAGCTCAATCAAGCCCAGATTGGCCATACAATAGCCAATATTGATAAACCTTTGGATGCAACCTTGCATCAAATTTTAAGCTTAAGGCGGCGACTTCGATGAGCCTAATGCTAAACGTCGTCTTTGAGATAGCGAGTCCTTATGTTTGATTGGCTCAGTCAACCAGGCTGGTTGCAACTGGCTAATCCCTGGTATTTGCTGACGGCACTGGCGACGTTAATCCCTATAATTATTCACTTGTTTAATCGTTATCGGGCGCGTTTGATTTATTTTGCTCCGGTCACCTTACTGCCCCAACAAAAAAACCAACTGCGTCGCCAACTTAAATTACACCAGCGAATATTGTTGTTACTTCGAGTGCTGATATTCCTGCTTCTTGCGTTTTTTTTGGCTGCCCCAAAACTCAACCATAATAGAGAAGACAAGGGCCTCATACTGGTGAGTCAAGATTGGTTACAAGCCAGCTCTATAGAAGAAAGGCAAGCACTTGCGAGTCAGGCTCAACACAAAAAAGTCGTGCTGCTTGATAGCCCGGCGAGAATAGACTTACAACAAACTTTAGACAGCACACAAATTCTCAATGGCCCAGTAGCCAGCCCTGTGGCCGCAGTGAATATCTGGGCTAAGATGAGTAGTTACAGCAGTCAGCTTGCAGCGCATGAGTCTTTGACTGTGTACGTGACTAATCGAGCTGCGCAGTTTAGTGGCCCAAGCGTACCGATAGCCCAAACCATTGAGTGGCATGTCAAAGATATCAATGCCATCTCCAAGGCCAGTGACAAACCACACGTCACTATCGCTATGTACTTTGAAGCACAAACCGCACATAGTCAGCGCTATTTGGTTGGCGCCATTAATGCATTGAAAAAGCAAGACAGCCCTGATGTGACACTCGACGTCAGAGCCATTGCAAATTTAGCCTCGCAAGGGGGGGCCGTCAGCGCGACCCCATCAGAAACGCTGCCATCAGAGGATGCACCCCAGCAGGCCCAAGTGATATTTTGGTTAAGCGACAGCCCTGTGCCAGATAGGCTGCTCAAGCAAATTAACGACTCACGTCGCCTTATCTTACAAGCCCCAGGTGATGGTAACGCAGCCTTGTGGCAAAGTGACTTAGGGCTTGGGCTGTCAGGCGCCCGTTTAGCGGTAGTCCCCCATATGAGTTTTCCTGAAACTCGAGCAAAACATCGCTGGCATACCACAGCATCGCAGCCTTTACTCAGTGAGTCGGAACAGCAAGCTGGCAGCATCGTGCAGTTTTATAGCCGCTTTGAACCCCGTTGGAGCAATGCCCTTGAATCAGTCACCTTGCCCCTATTGCTAGCTGAAATGATGTTTCCTAGCGCCGACAACACTGTTGAATTTTATTCTGCTGAATATATTCAAGCCTTAGGTCAGAGTCAGAATACCGCAGGTGCTTTAGACGTGAGCTCCGAACAAAAGGCCGCTCGGAGCGATTCAGATCTTACGTGGTTAATCTGGTTGATTTGTTTGCTGTTTTTAGCCGAAAGACTACTGAGTGAAAAACAGTCTACATCGAGCAGCACGCAATGAGTGAGCAGCAAACCCACATTGACCAAGCACTAGCCAAAATTGTAAAGCAATACAAAGCGGTTCGCTTGCTGCGCGCGCTATTAAGCCTTTTACCCTTGCTGTTATTACTGTTAGCCTTTGGTAGCTATTATCTTAATTTACCTGCCCTGACGCTTGGTATCATCAGCCTAGTACTGCTGCTTACTAGGCTCTTGCTGACCAGCAAATCACCCGCTTTTCAAGCCATCACCCCGGCTAATCTGCTATTGCATTACAATCGCCACTATCCCGAACTACAAGAAAGCGCTCAGTTGGTGCTACAAACACCAGCCCAGCTCAATGTGTTACAAAGCATGCAACGAGATAAAATTATGCCTCGTTTAGCTGCGCTATTATCACAGCAGCGCTTTTTGTGGCATTCCTTGCATTTAAACAAATATATCAGCCTCAGTATTATGAGTTTGTTGATCATTTTAGCTGGCATAAATTTATCGCTACAAAGCGATAATTCAGCATCCCCGCAGCAGGTAAGCGCAGAGGCAAAGCAGGTGCTACCCCCAACACTGGCTTCTATCCAAGTACAGATTACGCCGCCGCCCTACACTCAACTTGCTAGTGAAACAGGCTCTAAACTAAGCCTGCAAGTAGTAGCGGGTGCAAAGGTTGAATGGCTATTGCAATTTGAAGAACAAAACACGAGCAATGTTTACCTATTACAACTCAGTGATGGTCAACAAATTGAATTTGAATATCTCTCGAATCACACATACCGAGCTGACGCTATATTCACTCAATCCACTGTCTATTCTATCATTGGCCCTGAGGGGCAAATAGGTGAACTCAATACCGTGGCGGTGGCTGCCGACCTTGCCCCCATTATTCGTTTTATCAAACCCGTCCTTACCACCACAGAATTTGCAAAAGACACTTCACCAGTGCTTGATGTTGAGGTGGTGGTGAACGACGATTATGCTATTACTGCCGTTGATATAGTGGCATCTATTGCCAAAGGCTCAGGCGAGGCGGTTAAGTTTCGCGACCAGCAGTTTCATTTTGATCAGCAACAACTTATCGAAGGCAAGTCTCACTACTTTAAAAAATGGACATTGAGCGAACTTGATATGGCGCCTGGTGATGAAATGTACTTCACCATTATTGCCACAGATAATCGGCAACCTCAGCCCCAGCAAACTCGCTCACCAAGCAAGATAGTGCGCTGGTTAGAAGAAGAGCAAAATGAATTAGCCAGCGAAGGTCTGTTGCAAAGTGTGCTCCCAGCCTATTTCAAAAGTCAGCGGCAAATTATTATTGAAACCGAGCAGTTAATCGCTGAAAAGCCCCTACTTAGCGACGATCAATTTAAACAAACGTCTCAATCCTTAGGCCAAGCACAAAGCGACTTGAAACAGAAATACGGCGAATTTTTAGGTGATGAATTTGAAGGTGCTACTCTACACAGCATGGAATCAGGCCCCGTTATTGAGCATGCTCATGAAGACGAGCAAGACCATGATGACGCTGATAAGCATGATGAACAAACAAACAAACCCGAGCAACATGCGCACGGGCATGAAGAAGCGTCATCAGAGACCAATAATCAAGATGCCTACGGTCAATTGATCGCCCAATACGGTCATAACCATGGCGAAGCTGATTTAGGGTATATTGGTAAACCTGAACAACCCAGCCCTGTAGCCTTAATGAAACGGTCAATTGCCAATATGTGGGACGCCGAACGCCACTTATTACAAGCGGCACCAGAGCTGGCCCTACCTTTTGAAAAAGAAGCCTTGCGCTATTTAAATAGAGCGAAACAAGCCGAACGTATTTACGTCAAACGTTTGGGATTTGAACCGCCTCCAGTGAGTGAAGCTCGCCGTTATCAAGGCAAGCTAAACGATATCGTCGCTCGCTCTCAGAACAAGGAGCTTGCCACGCTTATACAAGCTAACACCTTGATTGAAGATGCACTCAGAGCGCTTAACACTTGGTTATTCAGCGCCGATACTGCAACACAATTAACTCTTAATTCAGAGCAATTTACTTCATTAAAACAGCTTTTTTTGGATGAGGCCTCTCAGAATACTGATGCCATTAGTTTTGTCGCCACATTGGAGCAGCTGCAGCTCAATGCCGACAAACTTAAATTGCAATGCCGTCGTTGTATTGTTGCGTTAAGCCAACAGCTTTGGCAACGTTTACCAGCACCTGTAGCTAGTCCAAGCACACTGAAAAAAGCGTACTTAAATAGCAATTCTGCGGTAAGCAACTATCAGCAGTTTTTACAGCAGGAGCCCTAAAGGTGTTTGCAGCATTGAGCCTTAATAGCCAAACTTTCACCACCAGCTTAACGGTAATTAGCGTGTTAAGCATAGCAATGCTAGTAAGCATATACTTTAGCTACAAGCGTTTAAAATCAAAGAAAGCAATTTACAAATTTACCATTATGGGGCTAAACGTGATTGCTGCCGTCGCCCTTATGCTGCTACTTACTGAAGTGCAAATAAGCCAGCAAAACTTGTCAAAAGCGTGGCTGCTGACCGCTGGTCACTTGTCTGAAGTGAATCGAAAAACGATTCAAGATGCACAGGGTGAAGATCCCGCTTATGTATTGCAAGGCGAGCGTTTAACACCTGCAATCGATAGCTCAAACATGCGCCAACTCAGTCATCTTTCACAGCTGGCTGATTGGCAACCTAAACTTCAACAACTCACCGTGGTAGGTGATGGCTTGAGCGCTGAACAATGGCAATCTTTGGTAGCACAGTTCCCTGAGTTACTTATTGAGTATGTGCCATCTGAACCGATTTCTGGTTTACTCAATATGTCGTGGCCTCGACATCCACAGCTTGGCGCACCTATTACTATCAGCGGACAACTCTTTATCGCAGATAAGCAAGATGCGCGGTCAACGTGGTACAAACTCTCCTTATTGGATCCCACTCAACAAACACTGCAAAGTCACACTTTGCGTAACGGTGACGATTTCGAATTTACGTTGCCCGCTCAATTAGCAGGTAATTGGCATTACGAAGTACAGGTATATAAAAGCGCCGAGCAAAATGTCGATGACAGTCCAATGATATCAGAAACAATTGCATTGTCGGTTGAGTCTCCTCAGCCCTTTAACTTACTCATTTACCAATCGGCCCCCTCTTTTGAAACACGCAATGTGAAAGATTGGGCAACTGCATTTAACGCAGCGGTTAGTGTGGTAAGCCAAATCAGCAAAACCAAGCACTTGGTACAACATTATAACTATGCTGACAAACCTTCTGCGACCTTCAACCTTAACAATAAAACCTTGAGTAGCTTTGATTTAATGTTAATGGATGGCCGTGCATACAATGCTCTTGAGTCAGACCAGAAAAAAACACTTCACAGTGCGGTTGAACAGGGTTTAGGTTTACTGATTTTAGCTGATGCTAGCGTCGTGCAAAGCACTGCGCAGCCTAATGATGAATTACTCAGTCGCTTTAGCCTCAGTGCAATCTCGCCGGTGCAAAAAAATGAGGTTTTCGTAAAGTGGTCAGAGCAACAACCTTCAAAGGCCCTCGACGTACAACCGTTCATCCTCGAAACTGACCAAGGGCAAACATGGGTTACAACAACACAGGGGCAAGCCTTAGTCAGCTCTGTTGCCATAGGTAAAGGTTATGTAGCCCTGAGTTTGATAAACAGTAGTTATCAATGGCAATTATCGGGCGCCAGTGAGCACTATTCACAGTTTTGGCAATACTTAAGTGCTCAACTTGCGACCACCTCAGGCTTAGGATACTGGTTAAAACAAGCAAGGGATAGCTTACCCATTGTCCAGCAACGCATGTCTCTGTGCGCCTTAACAACAGCAAAGACCCCCTTTGTGAAGCAAACATCGCAGCTAGCTTCTTTGCATGGAATACAACGACAAACATTTCCACTGGCGCGTGCCCCCTTCCAGACAGAAAAATACTGTGGGCAAATTTGGCCTGACACCTCAACTTGGCTAAGGTTTTCACTTTATGATGGTGCGCCGCAATCAGCGACTGACCAAGACGCTCAAAACGCCCCCGTAATTGATGAACAATATCTCTATGTCTATCAAGCTGATGATTGGCAAGCCTGGCAACAGCAACGCAAACAACGTGCGAGTTTATACCAAGCTAAACGCAGTCATGCACTGACTGCACCAAGGCCCACAGAACAAAGTGAAGCCTTGAATAAACGTTGGAGCTTGTTGGTATTTTTACTGGCCTGCACTGCCCTATGGATTGAACGCAAACAGTTTGTTAGTT
>NZ_JANQVQ010000310.1 GCF_030730205.1 Paraglaciecola sp. | reverse complement strand
CCTCTTTTAAGATATAAGTAGAATAAGCATTGCGTGGAATTAAGTCTACTGATTCCGATGTAGTAATTTCTTTCATTGTTGCGCATTGTAAGGTGCTACCTAAACCTCTTTCGTCTTAAGTCCTGCCATTTTTCCGCTTTAGTTTTCTGCATTGACTTTAATACAAGGGTCAATGGGCATGAAATATTCATTTTCTCTAATTAATTCATAGTTTAAACAAAAAATAATTTTCTTTTTTTTGGAAAATAAACAGGGTTTTTCTTGGGTTAATAATTAAGCAAAAAAAACAATACTCCTATGATTATTTGATGGGTCAACTCCTCGCTTTATCACAGCAAAGGCATCTCTCATTGGACCCGGTAATTAAAGCGCTTTTTTGTCACGCAATTCATCGAACCGTGTTTTTGCGTAGTTTTGTTTATTAAAAGGAAAAGTAAAGATGAAGCAAATGAGTAAGGTCGCCTTGGCGGTGATGGTATGTTTTGGAATGAGTGGATGTTCATTGGAAAACGATAGTTCAACGGAGGTTGTGGTTGAGCCAATAAATGAAGCACCTGTTATTAACCTAAGTGATACATCAATAGCAGAAAAGCTATCTTTGACTGTCTCTTCGAGTGTAACTGATGACGGCACCATTGCAAAATATGAGTGGTCACAGGTTTCTGGTACTGAGGTGGCTATTACTGGCGCAGATAGCGCTGAGTTTTCATTTGTTGCGCCATCAGTTATTGCGGATGAGAACTTAGTTTTTTCTCTAACAGCAACAGACGATGAGGGTGCTGCTACTACAGCATCGGTAACCATCACGATTACTCAGGTAACCAATGATATAAAACTGACCGGGTTGGTGACAGACGGTCCGATTGCCAACGCTGAAGTTACGGTTGTGGTTGGTACACAGGAAACAAAGGTTATTGCTGATGCAAATGGTCAATATGAAGTAGAACTTGCTATTGACGATGATATTTCCACTGACATGGTCAGCATTGTGGCGCAAGGTGTAGAAACACAAGGTCGCGCTCGTCTGATATCGATCTTGGGTGACGTTGAAACGCTTTTATCTCTCGCAAATGCAGATGGTGTATTAAGCAGTGATGAACTAAGTGATGTTAATGTTACTAACTTAACGACTGCCAAAGTTGCCTTAATGCAATTGCTCAATAATGGCAATGATCCTCAAGACCAAGCGAGCTTAGTCAGCTTAGCTAGTAAAATTAGCTTAGAGCAACTATTCACCTTGGCGACGGCCATAAAAGTCGCTATCGATAAAGCCCCAGATAATGCAGAACTTGCATTGCCTGACGGAATAGTGGATACCTTAGATTTAGTCAGCGATGTTCAAGCAAGTAAGGCTTATATCTCACTCATAAAAACATCTGATGAGTATGTCGAGGCCATCCAAGAAATACTCAATGACTCGAATATTTTCGACGAGTCAATTTTTGAACTCGCACAGGTCTTATATTTTGCACAAGACGGTATCGCCATTAATTTAGCTGCCGCCGATGCAGAACAAGGGAAAATGGGCGAAATTCTTGATAACGATGGTAGTACATTTTTTTCCTACACGACCACGCCAAATTCGCTAGTCGTAAGCTTTGGTGATACCCCTTATATCTATGAATTAGGCACTGAAGAACAAGTGATTAATGGTGAGCCTACGGAAGTCACTTATGAAATTACTATTTCAAGTGTGATCTTTAGCCTCGACACTCTTGATAGCATCAGTATGACCTTAGAAAGTGACTTTAGTGGACTAAAACGCTATCCAGAGAATTCGCAGTTGAGCGCTGAAGAGGTTTCTTTTCAAGAAACCCATCAGGCGATTACCGCCAGCAATATCATTGATTTCTCCATAGATGAAGGCATGACCACTGACTATGCCTTACCCTTACCCTTAGGGTTTTTCACCGCTGACAATCTTGATATATTGACGATTGAGCAGTTTACCTTTGAACCAAACAACACGGGTGTGACGCGCGTATCAGAACAGTCATTTACTTGGAACTATGTTGGTGGTGAAGCTAGTTCAAAGCAGCAAGTAAGCGTTGTATTTGAAAATGGTGCAAGCTTACTTTATACCCAGTTAACTAATAGCAGTTCTGCTAAGAAATATGCGGTATTACTTAATGATGATCAAGCTGAGCGGCTTGTGATTGCTGATGGTGGGGAAATAGAGAGCGAAGACGGTTTCGATTTGGCAAGCATGCCAGGTATTTATGAACTTCAAGAGGGTATGGGTGAAAATTTATACCATTTCTGGTTTGAGCTTTGGCCAACAGGCAAGGCTTACACCGTTAGTACGTTCGACAACGATAACAATGGCATAATTTCGCAAGACGAAGTTTATGTTCAATATGGAGACTGGTCAGTAGACGAGGACGGAGAGTTAGACATTACCCGTTGGAATGAGGTGAATAATCCAAATGGTTCTGGCTGTTTTGGTGAATTAGATGCACGAGACTATGCATGTTATCTATTCAATAGTCGGTTGTTGAAACGCTTTGCCGTTGATGGCGATGCCTACGGCTTAACTAATTTTCATCGCTTTGATCTTGCTAATCAAGGAAGCTTTGATTATCTGCAAGTCAGTGCTAGAAAATTAAATAAAATAGACCAGCGGCCTTTAAACGCGCAAAGAGACAACTACTTACCTAGCTTAGCCCCTGCACCGTTTTTTGACTTAAGTTCACCGAGTGAGTTTTTAGATACGGACTACTTTTTAGTGGATGCCAACAACACGGTAAGTGGCAGCATAGCTTCACTCAACTTAAGCGGCGATGGAACGTTTAACCTTAAATCAGTGACTTCTGACGCGTTTGACATTAATGGTGCTTACATTACCTTTGAAGACAACGTCATGCGTTTTACTGAAGCACAAAGACTACCCAGAAGTTTTGCTTTCTTGATGGATGGTGATGACTTTCAACTAGTTGCGTTTGACGGTTCACCAATCTTACTTTTTGCTACGCAAGAGCAAGCACAGTTTACCCTTGACGCGATTAATAACCGCACAGCAGTAAAAAGCGTTACATCCTTAGTTGATTTGCAAAATGTATTGATAGACCGTGACCAAAATGATGAGTTTACCGCTTCGTATCTTATGTTTAGTGCAGAAAGTATTAGCATCTATACTGACAATACATACACAGAAGTGGTTGCTACTATCCCCTACAGCATTAACGAAGATGGCAGCATTGACATTAATGGTGGCCAAAATAGCTTATACATTGCCGCGGATAGTGGCGCTTTACATGTATTCATGACTTATGAAGAAGATGGTAGCGTAAGTGAAAATTACCTAATTAGCGATGTTACTCAAGCTGAACAACTTTTGAAGAATTTAAAGCAATTAGGGGCAGATAAGGCGAATTAAAATAAAGCGGTAAATCGGTGATCTCCCTTGGCCCTTTCTTGGTTTATTACCTCGAAAGGGCTTTTTATGTCTGATTAATAGGGGTTTACCACGGTAAATCTTTCATCGGACACAGCCCAATTTCCATTATCAGACACGAGAAGTATTTTGTAGTTGTTACCTTGCCCGTTAAATTGAGCTGGATCTAATGTATAAAGCCCAGTATTTTTCACACCAATCGCGACGGAATACCACCTTCGTTTTACGATTACCTTACTGTCAGCATAAAGTTTGTTGCCTATACCTCTTGAGTCATCATGTAATACATAAATTGAAACGGATTGCCCCCCTAATAGTCGTTCATCCCATTGGATACTATTTTTTTCTCCAATATTGTAGACCTCACTGGCTTCCGGTTTGAACACCACATCAACAAGCAAACGCTGTTCAATATTGTCCTCTAAGCCATTATCTTTGCTGATCCCAGTAACCACACTAAATAGACCGTCACTCACGCTCCAATAACCGAATTCACTTACAATTAAGATTTTAAATTTGTTTCGACCATTGGCCATAAAATTGTAAGGATCTAATTCTATTTTGCCTGTGTTATCAATCGCATCACCAATCAGATGCCAATGAATACCTTGAATTTGTTGCCAAGTATCGAAGCCTGTTTGCTGGAAAGTTAATTTTTGATTGATATAAATAGCCAGCTTACGGCCCTGTAATTTGGTGTTTTGCCAGGCAATTGAAAAATCAATTCCTATGGTCGCAATGTCATTTTGAGTGGGCTTGTCAATAGCAACGACACGACGATGTTTAATGAGTGTGTGACCACCTTCGAGTCGATAAATAAAGTCAGTTTTTTTGTCAAAGGTCGCGGGGCTATTTTTTTCAAATAATAGCCCAAAGGTTTGTTTATGTTCCTCATTTAATTTGACTTCATCAAGCTGCTGTAACAATAGTTCTGCAGTAGCAACGTCATCGGCAGCATAAAAAGCGTTAGCAAAAGCAAACATTTCATCAGTATCAACGTTTTGAAAATTGTTTTTGTTTGATTTATATAACTCGATAGCCTGTTCGGTATTGCCGGTTAAAATAAGATTGTTGATATAGCTTGCACGTTGGGCTGAAGTGGCAGTTAGAGAACGCATCTCATCGAGTAAGTATTTATACTTCGCTGAGTCTATCGCGAAGTAGCTTTTGACCAAAATATCGAGAATTTCAAACGTATGTTCGCTATTTGTGCTCAGCCGTGATTTTTCCGCTAAGGCAATTGCGCTTTCATAGTCCTTTACAACGAAAGCAATTTTGGCTCCCTCAATCGTCATTTGCTCACATGGGATATAATTTTTAATTGCGCAAAGTTCGAGTGCTAACAAATTGTAGTTTCTAGCTTGAGCATGGCTATTGGCATTAAAAAAATATCTAAATTGTGTTGAATACACATCTAGTAGTGATGATTGATAATTAGGCGCTAAACCTTCGTAAATGGTTTGTTGTTTATTTAAGTAGTTTTCAGTTTGAAGAGCGTTTTTTTGTTTGATGGATAGTTTAGCGGCTATCGAAAATAATTTTGCTAGATCAGGATGATTGCGATTATAGATTTTCTCACCTGTAGTAATCGCTTTTTCGATAAACTTGTTCGCTAGTTGTTGTTCGTTTTTTTCGCTGTAAAAATCTGCAGAATAGGCATTATACCAGACATTTGTTAGCGGCGTTTTTGGTTGTTTTTCTAAGGTGTCTAACAGCCGTTTGGTTTCATGGTATCCCTCTTTTGTCGATATTTCTAAATGCACTAGTAGTCCGTTTAGGGCCTCGCTATCGTTTTTAACCAAAAGACTTGCTTCATCTAGAAAATCAGTGGCTTTCGAAAACTGCATTTGTGCACTGGCGATTTCAGCCAATAAAAGCAACCCGGAGTGATGTTTTCTTAGTTCAAGTTGGTAGGTGTGCACTATTTGTTCGGCTTGTTTAATATTGCCTTCGTTGTAAGCAATATTAGCTCGCAGGATCGCCGTTTCTACGTGATGGGTTTCAATCGTGCCGGCAACGGTAGAGGCTTTATTCAAATATCCCAAATTGAATAAACTTGTAGCTAAGGTTACAAGTATTCGATCTCTAGTTGGAGCGTCATGAATTGCCAAATCAGCAACTAAATCGACCCCATAAGAAAGCAAGCTAGCTGCACTCAACTGAGTACTTTTAGATAGACTGGGTGAGGCTGCACTTAATAAGTTTTCGTAATAACTTAAAATCTGATTATTTTTAGCTGACTCAGCGGCCAACTGATTATTCTTTATCAAGGTAAAGGTGGTCACTGCTAACACTATCAGTGGTAGTAGGATGGATGCCAATGCCGACACCGGCTCTCTATATGACCATTTTTGATACTTGTAAATCAGATCGTTGCGATACCAAGTTAGGGGGAGATTAGCCAAATAGTCTTCAATAGCAGCAATAAAAAATTGCATACTAGTAATCCGTTTTGCCTTTTCTTTTTGAATCGCAAAATCAATGATTGCTTGAATATCAGAGTCTTTGTTTTGGTGCTCTAACAGATGAGATAGCACCTTACCTACAGAATAAATATCACTTGCAGTTGTGATGTGTTCACCCGCAAATTGCTCTGGGCTGCCAAAATTATGACTGACCCCACTTAAGTATGTGTTGCTTTGTTTGCTATGATCAGACACGGTGATAGTCGTACGTGCTATGCCAAAATCCATTAACTTTGGCTCACCCTGTTTATCCACTAAGATGTTTGAGGGTTTAATGTCTGCGTGAATGATTCGGTTTTGATGCGCCTCTAGCACTGCACGGCAAACTTTCAACATAATACTTAAACGTTGAGGCACGGTTAGTTTATTTTCAGAACAATATTGGTCAATGGTTATGCCATCGATGAACTCCATTACCATGTAAGGTAAACCTGACGAATCGGTTTCTACGTTAAGTACCTTTCCGATGTTGACGTGTTCTAAGTCCGCGAGATGTTGAGCTTCTCTTTTCACTAAGTCGTTACCGCCTAAGGCAACAATAGAAGGATAAACAAATTTTATCGCTACTTTTTGCTGTAATTGACCGTCATTTCTTACTCCTAAATAAACAGCTCCCATTCCACCAACGCCAAGCCTTTTTACGAGTTGATAAACACCTACCTGTTTACCAACTAGTAGTTTAACTTCCTCATCGTCGACTAATTTTTCAGCTTGCTTGGAGATAAGTCCCAAAAATTCAGTATGTTGTTGATTACTTTTGTGAGCATCAATTAGCGCTAGCACTTCGTTATAAAAAGGGTGACGTATATCGAGGATCCCGGATAGGGCGGTTTCCATTGCATGTTCATCAATGGATAGTAAATAACGAAATACGGCAAGAGAGCTATCAAACTGCATAAAAATCCCTTTAATCGATGAGTGTAATACCTCTTAACATTGCGTTCTAAGATAAGCCTTTGCGGTTGACAATTCGTTGTAGACGGTTGATTTTTCTATACTCAATTCAAATTGAATATCGCGAATATCGAGGCCTAAGAAATAATGCAATATTGCAACTTGATATGAGCGAGGTGAGAGTTGCTCAAGCTTTGAAAAAGCATCGTCAAACAACAGGTAGGGTTCTGGGTTTTCAGATAATTGGAAAAACTCTGCGATTGGTTGCTCATCTAGCGTTCTTTTCAGGGCATTTTTACTTTTCAAATCATCTAACAACATCCATCGAACAAAGGTTGCTAAGGAAATCAAAAATTGTTCTCGGTTATCAAAAATTTCTTTAGGAGGACTTAGGCTGGCTAATACGTCATGCATAAGTGAAGTGGTGTTGGGTAGTTGATCAACAAGGCTCTGCTTGCTGTTTTTTTGTAGTTTATTATTCAGCTGTTTTTTTACAATTCCACGTAAATGGTAATAAATGATACTGCGAAGTTGATTGGCACTGTAAAGGTCATTATTGATGACCCAATTGTTTAAAATCTCAGTAAATTCGCCGTCATTTTCGCTATCAATCGTTATTCTTTGTGCTTTGTGCATATTCTGGTTGTTTCCATTTTACCTAACACATTGGTAATTAAACTCAGTTTTGACTCACGGCGTTGTGTATTTTCGTTTTAACGTGAAACAGGTCAAAAACTCATCGCTGATTAGAATAGGCTTTAGCGGTCTATCTAACAAGCTTTGTTTATGATTTTATTGAAGTTTTTTGTTTTAGTAGGATTTAAAGGGATGTCTTTCGAGCAAAATAAGAGCCAGAAACGGGTGTTTCTGGCTCTTGTGAATAAGCAAAAATTTATTGGTTTGCTTGTCTAAATTTAGCGATGAGCTGATTGGTTGATGCATCAAAATTTAGGGCAGCATCA
>NZ_JANQVQ010000309.1:22910-29864 GCF_030730205.1 Paraglaciecola sp. | reverse complement strand
CCGTTGGGGCAACACAAAAAACACCTTAGGTTTTATACATTGGTTCGTCATTGGCATTTTACTGTTATTGGAGAATACACATGGATTTAGATCCACTCGTTCTGTCCAGAATTCAGTTCGCGTTTGTAGTGTGCTTTCACGCTATATTTCCGGTCTTCACCATCGGATTAGCGAGCACAATTGCTGGATTTGAAACCCTTTCATTTAAAACAAATAATCCTATTTGGCAGAAACTATCAAAATTTTGGATCCAAGTTTTTGCTGTTGTGTTTGGCATGGGTGTAGTTTCAGGGATCGTAATGTCATTTCAGTTTGGTACAAATTGGAGTAATTTTTCCTACGCCACCGCAAACTTTCTTGGTCCAGTGTTAAGTTATGAGGTGATAACAGCCTTTTTTCTCGAAGCAGCTTTTTTAGGGGTCCTATTATTCGGCCGAGACAAAGTGCCGCAAGGGGTCCACTTATTTGCCGCCATCATGGTCGCAACAGGCACCTTTATTTCTTCGTTTTGGATTTTAGCTGCCAATTCTTTATTGCAAACCCCTGATGGCTTGGTTTTGGTAAAAGGGATGTACCATGTTGTTTCTTGGGCTGATGCCTTATTTAATCCCTCTTTTGCTTATCGTTTTGCTCACATGGCGCTTGCATCATTTCTCACAGCCGCTTTTGTTGTCGCTGGTGTAAGTGCATGGTTTTTAATTCAAAAACGTGAAGTACAAGCAAATCGTAAGGCTTTGTCTGTTGCCCTATGGTTTTTACTTTTCTTGGCTCCACTCCAAGCGATTGTGGGTGACTTTCATGGCCTCAATACCCTGAAGCATCAACCCACTAAAGTAGCCGCTATGGAAGGAAACTGGGAGACAGGTAAAGGTGTGCCATTGCTGTTATTTGCTATTCCGGACAAAGAAAATCAAACCAATCACTTTGAGGTAAAAATTCCCAACATGGCCAGCTTCGTTTTAACTCATGATTGGGACGGAGAAGTACCAGGATTAAAAGATGTTCCAATTGAAGAACAACCTCCAGTATTTGCTGTTTTTTGGGCTTTTAGGGTCATGGTTGCTATGGGATTATTAATGATTGGCTTTGCTATTTGGGGACTGTTTTTACGCATAGGTGGTAAGTATTATCAGTCTACTATGTTTTTAAACGGTTTACGCTTAATGAGTTTGAGCCCCTTTTTCGCGGTACTCGCGGGCTGGATTGTTACTGAAACAGGTCGTGCACCATGGCTCATCTACCAACAAATGACCCATGCTCAAGGACTAACCCCCTCGTTGACCGGTGCTATGGCACTGTTCACTTTAATTGGTTATGTCATTGTTTATGCATTGGTCTTTAGTGCTGGCGTTTATTATTTGCTCAAAGTATTTCGTGGGGGTCTAGAAAAAGCCAATGCACCACATGAATTAGACAGTATTGAACGCCCTTCAAGGCCTTTCTCAGCTGCCCACGCAAGTCTAGATGAAGAAGGAGAAAAATAATGGAACAACCTTTCGATTTAACCCTAATTTGGGCCGGTATCATTGGTTTTGGTATCATGATGTATGTCTTAATGGATGGTTTTGATTTAGGACAGGGTATACTGTTTCCCTTCGCGCCTAATGAACATACTCGTGATGTGATGATGAATTCGGTGGCGCCAGTTTGGGATGGTAATGAAACGTGGTTAGTCTTAGGTGGTGCTGGCCTTTTAGCTGCGTTTCCTCTGGTCTATTCGGTTTTTCTACCTGCTTTGTATATTGGCGTATTTTTACTTCTAGCGGGATTGATATTTCGGGGGGTTGCATTTGAATTTCGTTTCAAAGCTAAAACGTCGCGTTATTTATGGAACTGGGCTTTTGCTGGCGGTTCAACGGTCGCTGCCTTTGCGCAAGGTGCGGTGGTGGGCGCATATATCCAAGGATTTAAGACTGAAAACCTTGTTTACGTTGGAGGCGCATTAGACTGGCTCACGCCGTTTACCGTTATCACAGGAGCAGGTTTAGTTGCCGGTTATGCCCTACTGGGTAGTACTTGGCTGATTATGAAATCAGAGGGCGAGGTACAAGACTGGGCCTACAAACTCACACCCAGATTACTACTCGGTGTACTAGCGGTTTTTGCCATTGTCAGCGTTTACACCCCCTTTGTAGACCCCTTTGTAAAATCTCGATGGTTTGATAGCGTTAGTCTAATTTGGCTGCTACCTGCTTTAGCTATGTATTGTGCGTTTATTATTTTTAGAGCGGTAAAAAAGCGCGATGAAGGACTGCCTTTTGTTGCCACAATGGGTTTGTTCGTTTTTAGCTATTTGGCCCTGCTTGCGAGTAAATGGCCTTATATTGTGCCACCTAACTACACAATTTATGATGCGGCATCGGCACCAGAGTCTCAACTGTTTCTGCTCCTTGGTTTTTTGTTTGTCATTCCTATCGTGCTGGCATATACCGCTTGGACATATTGGGTATTTAGAGGCAAAGTAAAAGCAACCGGTTATCATTAATAAGATGGTAAAACGCGTTAAAACACAAACTAACTCGAGGCCTGCGAGCGGCCTTGAGTTTTTGCGAAGCCTTGCTAAACAACAAAGTAAAAAGCTCAGGATGAGTGTTTTATTTGGCTTACTTTCAACAGTAGTCATGATAAGCCAATGGTTAAGTTTGGCGTATTTAGCGCACCAGATCATTATTCAACATCAGTCACTCGATAAAAATTGGCCTGCTAGCTTAATACTATTGAGTAGTGTGTTGTTACGCCCTATCTTTCTAAAGTTCAAAAATAACTATGCACAGACTGCAAGTTGGCTAATTCGCCAGCATATCCGAAGCCTTGTGTTAGAACATTGGAAAATTAGTAGCCCTTTGATGAGTCACCATCATTCTCCCGCTGCAGCAGCCAGCCAATGGGTTGAAGAAGTCGAAGCAATGGATGGCTACTTCAGTCAATACTGGCCACAGCAAATGCTTGCCGTGTTAGCGCCGCTATTAATTATCATCCCTGTGTTCTACTTAAATTGGTTATGTGGCATGTTACTTTTAATCAGCGCACCTTTAATTCCCTTATTTATGATCTTAGTGGGTCTGGGTGCTGAAAGTGTTAACCAAAAATACTTTGTAATGCGACAGCGTCTTGCTGGGCATTTTCTTGATAGGGTCAAACATCTAAGTACCATTAAGTTGTTTAACGCACATCAACCTGAAATAAATGACATCAAACAAAAAAGTGATGATTATCGCAAAGTCATTATGCAAACTTTAAAAATTGCCTTTTTATCATCAACGGTTCTCGAGTTTTTTACGAGTGTAGCCATTGCAAGTGTGGCTATTTATATCGGTTTTTCGTTATTTGGTGCGATCACGTGGGGACCATCTACAGAATTAAGTTTGTTTAGTGGTTTTGCTATTTTGCTGCTTGCCCCTGAATTTTTTCAACCCTTGCGAAATCTCTCCCAATTTTATCATGACCGAGCTAGTGCCTTAGCCGCCAGCAATAATCTGGTTAACCTATTTAAAATTTCATACAAAAGCACCAACAGGTTAACAGGTAAAACTGAAGAGCAAGGCGCTGTGCCGCCGGCTTACTTTCATTACCAAACACCCGAGCAAGGCCTAGCTCTTGTTGACCTTGTTATTGGACATCAACACGCTCTGCAAACCCCGCTAAATTTAACCTTGCAGCTTGGTGATATTGTGAGTGTTTCCGGCCCCTCAGGATGCGGTAAGTCAACTTTACTGAATACGCTTGCTGGTTATTTATCCCCAATAAATGGGCAGCTTTTTATACCTACTTTTGATGTTCATCGACCTCAAATTGCTTATCTGCCGCAACAAGCATGGTTGATTCAAGGCAGTGTGCTAAACAATATTGTATTATTTAATCCCGCTATCGACGAGGAGGAACTGAACACTGTTTTACAAGCCGTAAACTTATTAGAAGACATTAAACAACGCGATTTAGGGCTTTCTACCGAGATAAGCGAAGATGGCTTAGGATTTTCAGGTGGTCAAAGTCAGCGCATTGCTTTACTTCGACTCATGATGGCACCTACCGCGTTAATTATTATGGATGAACCCACTGCAAGTTTAGATACACAAAATCGCCAGCGTGTTATCGAACAAATCCAAAAATTGGCACAAAACGCCATCATTGTCGTGGCAACTCATGATCATGACATTTTCAACATTGCCAATCATCACGTAGTCTTAAAAGCACCTCTAGATGCAACTAAAGGTAGTAAAAATGTCGGTTAAAGCGCGGGACAGTTTAAAATACTGGACAATAAGAATTATTGGTTGGCAGCCGAAAAAGTTATTTTTAGGTACCATATTAGCCTTAGTGACAGCTTTAAGTGGTATCGCGCTATTGATGTTATCTGGCTGGTTTATTAGCGCATCAGCGATTACTGGCCTCGCTATCGCTGCAGGAATAATGGTTAAGCTGGATATTTATTTGCCTGGTTCAGGTATTCGTTTTTTTGCTTTATCGCGCACAATAGGGCGCTATGCCGAACGTCTATATAACCACAATTTGGTTTTGTCCTTGATTGCACACTTGCGTCAACAACTCTTTGCAGGGCTTGTTCATCGGTCGAATAACGATTTTAAACATACTCCTAGCAGTGAATGGTTGAGCAAACTCACCGCAGATTTAGACAGCTTAGATAATATTCTCTTAAATATACTCATTCCAACGGTGGTAGCACTATCTACTACCGTCATACTGGGTCTATTTATCGCATTCTTTTGGCCCTTACTAGCCTTCTGGCTTACCTTGTGCCTAGTGTTTATCTGTCTGATGACTGCGTCTTTTATTATAAAATTAAGTAGCTTTAACAGTTATCAAACCGCGCATTTATTGAATGTTGCTCGAGGCCAAGCAATTGAACATTTGCAAGGCCAACTTGTTTTGCAGTCAATGGGGGCAAACGACCTACACCAAAGGCACTTATTGGATACGATTGAGCAATTCGGTGAAATTCAGCGCCGACTCAACCATGGTGTACAAAATATTCAGTTAATGCACAGTCTGCTTTTGGGTATGACCATAGTTGCACTTAGCCTGTCGGCCTTCTGGGGCGTTGAGCAGGGATTTTTTGATGGACCTATTGCGATTTTGTTAATACTTGCTGCCGTTGGCATCGTTGAACTATTACAAAGTGTTCCTGCTCACTTTATTCAATGGGGCAAAACAACTTATGCTGCCGAACGCTTGTACCTTTTAGCTTCCTCCCCACAGCAGAAAAGCAATCAAGTACAACAATTGGCTAAAGCGTTATTACCCACCAAGCAAATCACGAGTCCCCTGCACCAAGTGCACTTATCAGTAAGCAATCACCCCTATATTCCTGCTAGTGTCGATGAGCCAATAGCTTTTACTATAAATAGCACAGACAAGCTTTTGATCATTGGAAAATCAGGACGAGGAAAATCGACACTCGGTGATCTCTTAAGTGGTCAAGCCGACACATTGAACTTGACCACCACTCACTGCGAAATAGTAGTCAATAACATCCCCTTACATACAGACAATATAAAAAGCTGGCAGCAGTCACTTGGTTATTTAAGCCAGCAAAATGCCATACTCGCAGATACCTTGTACGCTAACCTAACCTTGGGACAACCTGAAGTTGGTCTGGCACAGATCCATGCTGCTCTCGATATTGTCGAACTCCGAGATTGGGCATTGTCATTACCCAAACAGCTCGATACTTGGTTAGGAGATACAGGTAATAAACTTTCTGGTGGGCAAGCCAGACGTATTTGCCTTGCCAGAATTATTTTAAAGTCACCACAGTTTTTGTTGTTAGATGAGCCCTTTAATGGCGTAGACAGCAGCATGGCAGCTAGAATTTGGCAGAACCTGACACCTTGGTTACAGGATAAATGTCTTGTATTAATGATGCATGAAAAACCACTATTTTGGACGCTGTCTGATAAGCAACAGTATCCCGTCAACATCCTCAGCATTTAAATATCTGTCGTTTTTTATCTGTTTAATTTCTATCTAAATACGTGCTTCGCTTGCCCACAATAGCAATGCAAAACCTAGGGAAGCGAGTTGGCAAGCCTTTTGCGTTGTTAAGCTTATAACGCGATAACGATAATTTTGGGCGGCAACTTTATGAGCAAGATCAAGGTAGATGCGTTCTTTGATAATAACACCAATACGGTTACTTACATCGTGATTGACGTGGCCTCACAGCATTGTGCCATTATTGATCCAGTACTTGACTACCATGCAAATTCTGGCCGAACGACCACTGACTCTGCTGACAAAATTGTCAGCCATATTGACAAATTTGGCTATAAAGTGGAATGGATACTAGAAACTCACGCTCATGCCGATCATCTCACAGCGGCGCCGTATCTGAAAGCGCAGCTAGGCGGCAATATTGGCATTGGAGAGCATATCATAAGGGTACAAAATACCTTTAAGAAGCTGTTTAATTTATCAGATGAGTTCGTGCCCGATGGACATCAGTTTGATCATCTTTTTAGCGATGATGAAAAAATCAGAGTGGGCCATCTTGATATGCGTGTTATCCATACTCCAGGTCATACACCTGCATGTGTTTCTTACTTAATCGAGGATGTTGCATTTGTAGGCGACACACTATTTATGCCGGATTACGGCACAGCACGGGCAGACTTTCCAAATGGCAGTGCTAAGCGCCTTTATCATTCAATTCAAAAGTTATTAAGCCTACCTGATGCCACCCGCATCTTTGTTGGCCACGACTATTTGCCAACAGGGCGCAGTGAGTACATGTGGCAAACATCTGTGCTTGAACAGAAACGTCAAAACGTCCATGTACACGAAGGTATTGGCCTAGAAGACTTTGTCGCCATGCGTGAAAAAAGAGACGCGGGCTTAGACGTGCCCAAACTTTTATTGCCTGCGATTCAGATAAATATTAGAGGTGGGCAGCTTCCCTCTCCGGAAGCCAATGGTCAGCGATACTTAAAAATACCG
>NZ_JANQVQ010000309.1:0-22810 GCF_030730205.1 Paraglaciecola sp. | reverse complement strand
TTGCTGATAACGGCCAACTTGCACCACCAAGTCAACGCGCAGTCAAAGGTCGACGATAATGTGCAACAAGCCAGATTATTGGTGACAACATTTGCAAACGAGCTTAAATCAGAACTTAGCAGCGCCATGTTAGCCGCAGGACCAATAAACGGGTTAGAGGTCTGTAAACTCAGAGCTGAGCCAATCGCCCGAGAAGTTACAGGGTCGTCAGCTTGGCACGTCGCTCGAACGTCTAGCAAGGTTCGTAATCTGAATAATACGCCAGAACCATGGGAGTTAAACATACTCCAGCAGTTTGAAAAGCGCCTCGCAGAAGGTGAAGACATCAACAAATTGGAATATTCAGGTATGCAGGTAGTGAAAGGGGAAATGGTATTTCGCTACGTAAAAGCAATACCAACAGGTGGTGTTTGTTTGGCTTGTCATGGCAGAAATGTTGATAGTGCTGTAAGTCAAAAAATTACGGAATTGTATCCAAACGACCAAGCTACTGGTTTCAGTTTGGGTGATATTCGTGGCGTTTTTTCACTCTCTAAAACGGTCGATAATTAGGACCTTATGAAGAAATCTGTCGCATTATCCTCTGCCAATAATCCTGCTGAAATTTTAGGCTTTTCTAATTATTTTAAGGCTGTATTGTGAATTTTTTAGTTGTATTAGGCGCCGCTATCATTGGCCTAAGTTTGGGATTGCTCGGCTCTGGTGGTTCAATTATCACCATGCCCCTATTACTTTACGTGGTCGGCGAAACAGAAAAATTAGCTATCGCAGAATCCCTGCTCATCGTTGGCAGCATTGCCTTGGTAGGCAGCTTAATACAGGCAAAATCTAAACTTATAAATTTACGATACATTTTATGGTTCGGCTTACCCAGCATGATAGGGACCTACTTAGGTGCCTGGGCTGCTCAATTTGTCAAAGGTGAGATACAAGTACTGACTTTTTCTGTCGTCATGTTGTTGTCTAGTCGCATGATGTTAAAGAGTCCTATTGCCAATGCGCAACCCAAACCTTCAAGCAGTATCTTAAGTGTTATTCTAGCGGGCGTCACTGTAGGTACTCTAGCAGGCTTTGTTGGTGTTGGCGGCGGTTTTTTAATCGTTCCGGCCCTGTTTTTATTAGCTCGATTAAGCCTACAACAAGCAACAGCAACCAGTTTAGTCATCATTGCACTTCAGTCATTTACCGGTTTTGCAAAATACGCCTACTTATTAAATCAGGCTCAAATAGCCATTAACTGGCCTGTGGTAACCAGCATGATTGTGATTGGCAGTATTGGCGTCATTGTTGGCTCGAAACTCAGTCGGCGTTTACCGCAGCAAACCATAAAACGGATGTTCGCAGCTATGTTGATTTGCTTGGGTATCTTTATGTTTTTTCACACTGTTTATGCACTGTATTTAAGTTAAATACCCGTTACTACTGCTCAGGAGACCTCATGGAATCTATCGCAATCACTAGTCATTTTTCACTATCAGGGCCATTGGATTACGCAGATTTAGCTGTTCTCAAAGCCCGTGGTATTGATGTCATTGTCAACTGTCGTTTGGAAAACGAAGAGCCAAATCAAATTAGTTCACAGGAGTACAAAAAAGCGATTGAAGCACAGAATATGCGCTACGCTTCAATTCCAGTCAGATCGTTAGTCTACCCAAAAGATGATATTGCTCGCTTCAAAGCCCTAGTAAATGCCCCTCAAAATAATGTGCACGCTTTTTGTAGAACTGGAAAACGTGTTTCTCATCTGTGGGCTTTATCTCAGATACCCGAAAAATCGATAGATCGCATCATGAATGAATGCAAGGAAGCAAACGTGGACATTAGTGTTATCGCTGAGCAATTACATGACCTAGCTAAGCTGTCAAAATGAAACCCAAGCGAGTCATTTTTCCTGACCGAGCAAGACAAATCACCCTGGTATTAGTATTCCTTCATTCCCGACGAGTATTAACCCAATACCGAACACTTGGGCATGTTGAGACTGCTTGACGGCATCTAAATATGTTTTTTCAATTACAGCGATTGATTCTCTTAATTATCCAAGCGCTCCTGCCTTGTTTACACTCAAGCCAATAAAAAATTTGCAGAGAAAAATACCGTGAACACCCAAACATCTGAGCCCTTTAATGTACCTAACAGTCCTGTTCGCCCCCTGATCGCACTGATTGCCGAAGGGGGTGGTCAACGGGGCATATTTACCGCTGGCGTACTCGATGCGTGGCTGGAAAACGACTTTGACCCCTTTGATATGTTTATTGGCACCTCTGCTGGCTCACAGAACTTAACTAGCTTTTTATCTCGTCAAAAAGGCTATGCCAAACGCCTAATTCGTGGACTATCTCGCCACAAACGCTTTTATCGTTTAGGGCGCGGCTTAGTCGGTAAAAATATTGTGGACTTAGACTGGTACTTTGATAAGACCACTGAGGCCAATCGCAGCATTGATTTTAAACGTGCTAAGCATCAACTAGGTCAACGCCAATTTTTGATTACCGCTACCAACGCACGGGATCGCCAACCCTATTTTTTCAGTCCAAGTGGCGAATCACAGCAATGGCGAGAACTATTAAAAGCTTCGAGTGCCCTTCCCTTTTTATACCGACAAGGCGTGAAGCTCAGGTCTGGGGGAATGACCCAAACGGCTAATGAAGCAAAGCCCAATAGAGGGCAGCCACAAAACGATTTTTACTTAGATGGCGGATTAGCGGCGCCTCTACCAGTTCAAGAAGCCTATGCCAGAGGTGCACGTAAAATTGTGGTCATCCGTACGGTCGATGCGCATTTTCAAGCTCAGTCTGCATGGGTACATAAATTAAGGTCATGGATTTGTGCCTCTGGCTACTGCCCTAGAACCATTGATTATTTAGTGCAGCACGAGCAGGCTTATCAAAAAGAATTAGCCTTTATTGTTTCACCACCTGCTGATCTTGAAATCATACAAATATTTGCGTCAGACGCTTTACAGAGCAAACTATTAGGCAGCAGTGATCATGAACTACGCCACGACTACCGGCTTGGCCTGACGGCTGGTCAGGCATTCTTACAACACTATCATCAGTTTGAGCAAAGAGTGGCAAATCGCCCTTGCGCCTTGGGTTCTGTAGCCGCACCACAAAGTGCCCCCGTGTCTCTGTGCGCTTGAGATCGCACAAGTCATCCGTTCTGCTAATCATGGGGCACGCACCTAGTTAACAAAGCACATCATTGGGGGGGGCTGTAAATATCACAAAGTCTTTGCAAATTTTTCATTTTAGCTTTGTTACAGCAAACCAAACCCCTTGAGTTAATTTAAAATTAAAACAATTAAAATCAATTACTTAAATATAATATTAGTCAATTTCACGCTTTGGCGCTGGCTTTGCTTAGTTCTACTTTTGTTTCACATCAAAGAGGTAGAGCAATGTCTAATACAGTCACTACAGTCAATCCATTTACTGAAGCCCCTATTCAAGAATATTCACTATTGAGTCAAAAGGCAGCGGAGCAGGCAATCGAAAACTCGGATAAGTGTTTTCAAGAATGGAAATTGACATCGATAACCGAACGTGGCGAATTAGCCCTAAAATTGGCCCAATTATTAGAAGATAAAAAAGAAGAGTTAGCTCAATTAATGACAGACGAAATGGGTAAAGTGCGCGCCCAAGGTTTGCAAGAAGTCGAATTGTGCGCCCAAATTTGTCGTTATACCGCAGCCCAAGCTGAGCAAGTCCTAGCCGATGAAGAACGAGACTTCGAAAAAGGCAGAGCCATTGTCACTTATCAACCACTTGGGGTTATTTTAGGGATTCAGCCGTGGAACTTCCCCTTATATCAAGTCATTCGCTACAGTATTACTAACGTCGTAGCAGGAAATACTACCGTACTTAAACACGCTTCAAATGTATTCGGCATGGCAAGGAAAATCGAATACATGTATTTGGAAGCTGGCTTCCCGCAGTACTGTTATCAATCACTGTTAGTTGATGGTGATACCGCGTCGGCCTTAATCAAGCATCCGAAAGTGCAAGGGGTCACCTTTACCGGTAGTGACAAGGTTGGTACTGCGGTAGCCGAAGCTGCAGCGAAGTTGGCGAAAAAAACCGTGCTTGAGCTGGGCAGCAACGACGCCTTTTTAGTCTTAGACGATGCCGATATCGAGCTAGCGACACAGATGTGTGTAAAAGGTCGCATCATCAATAATGGCGAGACCTGTGTTTCTGCAAAACGTTTTATCGTCACTGATAAAAATTATGATGCCTTTAAGCACTCTTTTGCGAAAGCCATGTCTGCTCTAACAGTGGGCGATCCAAACAACGACGATACCGACTTAGGTCCCATGGCCCGAGGCGACTTACGAGACAAGCTTCATGAGCAAGTAACTCAATCCATCAAAGCCGGCGCCACCGTGGTCTGTGGCTGTGAAATCCCCGAAGGAAAAGGGTTCTTCTACCCGCCCTCCATTCTCGAAAATGTGAAGCCAGATATGCCAGCCTACGACGACGAACTCTTCGGCCCTGTAGCTGCCCTGATAAAGGTGAAGAACGACGAAGAAGCAATGCAAGTCGCTAATGACTCTCGATACGGGCTGGGTGGCGGTATTTTTTCTCGCGATGTTAGCCGAGCGATGGAACTGGCCAAAAAACACTTTGATACCGGCATGGTAAGCATCAATGGCTACGAATTAGCTCAACCTAATTTACCCTTTGGCGGCGTTAAAGACAGTGGCTATGGCAGAGAGCATGGCGGCTTTGGCCTCCGTGAATTCGTTAATATCAAATCAATCATGATTACTGAGCAAGCATAAGCTCTCTTTAGCACGACCTAAATCACTGCAGCCTCAGACGCGCTGCAGTGACACTACTCAAAGCACTACGCCTTTTTCTAAAATAATCGACAATGGAGATATGTTTATGCCTTTAGACGCAAGTGAAGAAAAATTAACGCAAAAATTATTACTACTCTCCTCTTTAACCATCGGTAAGACCAAGATGGAGAACAGAGTATTTATGGCGCCACTGACTCGCTCCCGCTCAACCGCTGACAAACAACTTCAAACCCCCTTACATGCCCTGTACTACGCTCAAAGAGCGAGCGCTGGCTTAATTGTGAGTGAAGCGACTCAGATTAGTCAGCAAGGTCAAGGTTATGCTTGGACCCCTGGAATTTACACCGAGGAGCAAGTCGAAAGCTGGCAAGTGGTGACTGACGCGGTACACAATAACGGCGGCCGTATTTTTTGTCAGTTATGGCACGTTGGAGCGATTTCTCACTCCATTTTTCAACCTAATAACCAAGCGCCTGTGTCTGCAAGCGATTTTCAACCGAAGGGCGAAGCCTTTGTAGGTGACTTACATCCTGATGGGCCTACCATTCCTCACCCTAAAGCCCGAGCCCTCAGCTTAGCCGAGATTGAATCCCTAAAAGCGGATTATCGTCATGCGGCACAATGTGCTAAAAAAGCAGGCTTTGATGGCGTCGAGCTGCACGCAGCAAATGGCTACTTACTCGATCAATTTATTCGGTCTTCGGTTAACAAACGGGATGACCAGTACGGTGGTTCTGTAGAAAACAGAGTGCGATTAGTACTCGAAATCATCGACATCTTAGTAGAAGAACTGGGGGCAGAGAATATTGGGGTACGGTTATCACCCACCGGTGGGCCTGGAGGCAGTTATGACCACAACCCCAGTGAAACGTATACTTATGCTGCGAAAGCGATTGCCCAGAAAAAAGTTGCGTACTTGCATGTCATTCGGCCCAACAATCACACCGGAGATGGTTCTGGTCAAGAGGATGGCAACGCACTGTTGATAAAAATGCGCAAAGTATTTAATACCGGTGTATTTATCGCAAATGGCGAGTTTAGCCCACAAGAAGCGGGCGAATGGATTGAACAAGGTCATGCCGATGCTATAGCCTTTGGACGTTTATTTATTGCAAATCCAGATTTACCTGATCGGATAGGAAACCAAGGCCCTTATAATGAAGCGAACGAAGACACCTACTATGGCGGCGGCGCACAAGGTTATGTTGATTACCCAACGTTGAGCAAAAAAGCCAGCGCACTTAACAATAGCTGAGCGACTTAAAACGTAAAATAGCGACTCAAATAAAAAGCCCGGTTAAGTAAACCGGGCTTTTTTATCGCATTTAAGCGGTTACCAATCGGGGGCAAAATCAGGATCGATTAAACGCTCCCCCGTATCAAGTGCCGCAATTTTTTTCATTTGCTCAGGGCTTAAGCGCAGCTCTGCCGCCAACAAATTACTTTTGATGTGCTCAGGATCAGTGGAGGCAGGAATAGGAATAATACCTTGCTGCATTTGCCATGCTAAGGCGATAGTAGCGGGGCTGGTATCATGCTCTTTAGCGATTTTCTGTAATACCGGATCATCCATCACCTGACCTTTACCGAGTGGCATATATCCCACCACCGCAATACCATTTGCTTGGCAGTAGTTCACTAATTTTTTATTTTGAAAGTGAGGGTGGATCTCGATTTGGTTCACGGCAATATTGTCTTTACCAATAATCGAAAACGCCTTCTCAAGCAAAGGGATGGTGAAATTTGAAACGCCCACCGCTCGGGTATAGCCCTTATTTTCACAGTTCATTAGGCATTGAAGGTATTCTTCCATGGGCACTGCGTTATTGGGTGAAGGCCAGTGTATCAACAGTAGGTCAACATAGTCGGTGCGTAACCAGCTCAGACTGTCTTTAACACTTTGTTCAAAATCTTCTCTACCAAATTCGTCAAACCACACTTTCGTGGTCAAAAATATCTCGTCACGAGGAATGGATGACTTTTCAATGGCTTGCCCCACTTCGTCCTCGTTCTTGTAAATCTGTGCTGTATCGATATGACGAAAGCCTGCGTCGATCGCAGTATGAATGGAATGCTTTAGAGATTCTCCGGATAGTCGAAACGTACCAAACCCTGGGCTGGGAATATTTATCTTATACATACTAGTACTCCTTTATAGTGAAAGCCTTTCTAATAAGAAAGTTCCATGCCAAACTTAAGTTATTGATATTATTCAATAAAAATTAAAATGACCGATAGGACACACTGTAAAGATTACAAGCTCATGCAATATTTATATTCGGCACAAAGCTGATTAAGTAACAACAGACTGGTAGGTTGAACCGCTTATTTAAGGTGAATTTCAGTTAATAAGGGAAAGTGATCAGAGCCGATTTCTGATAAGCGGCTTAAGCTGACCAACTCAAAATGCTCGCTGTGAAAAATATGATCAAGTGGCCATCGCGCGAACGCGTATTGGGCGTGAAAGGTATTATAGGCCCCGCGGCCAATGCGTGGGTCTTGTAGGCCGCTAATACGCAAAAAAGCTTGTGTGGTGGGCGACCATGCCACGTCATTTAAGTCACCACTGACGAGCACCGGGAGTGAATCGCTACCCTGCTTGTTCGCGATTTCTCTGGCTAAGCCGAGTAGTTCAATATCCCTTTCGGTAGACTCTTCATTTTCTGTTGGGCTAGGCGGAGCAGGATGTAAAAAATGACATTGAATTTGCTTACCATTTTGCAAATTAGCGATACAGTGAATAGAAGGAACACCCTGTTCAACTCGCTCGGCTGTGGTGATATCAGACAAGGGAATTCGACTGAATAAATGCATACCATACAAATTATCAAGGGGATAATTCACGCGATAGGGATAGGCATCATGTAAGGGTTCAAGGGCATCCTGCCACCATTGATTGCTTTCTAAGGTCACCAAAAGATGGGGTTGGTGTTGCTCAACTAAGGCAATAAGTTTGTGCGCATCACGATTGCTCATCAACACATTAACGTTGATAACTTTTATACGACTAGAAAGGTCGCTTGACTTGCTCATCTTAACCGTTGTGTTGGCAAAGGGAGTGTAAGGAAAAATCCAGTTTATTTGGTAGCACAATAGGCATAAATTGACGATGACTAAAGCCAAAAATGGGCCGAGGTCTTGCGCTATGAGCAACGCCATTAATAGCATGTTGATTAAGATAAGAAACACAATTTGTAAGCGAGGAAATTCCCACACTCTCACTGTCCAATGATTACTGGGCAACAACGGCGCAAGTGTTATCAACGTCAACAATGCGCTTGAAATAATAAAGGTGATTAACATAATCAGAGCCTGATCCACGGTAATTGTCTTAGCCTAACTGATTAAGCTGCTTGTTTTGCGAGTTTCTCGGCTTCATGTCCAAAAAGGCAGGGGAATACTCTAGGGGATATTGCTTAACTACACCGTCTACTTTTATCTCTAAAGACTGAATAAAGGCATTTTTGATAATGGCATAAATCGCAGGCCACAAAGGCGTCTCGATGTTGTCGATATGACCTTCAAGAGGCACCCGAGTAGCGATAAGATCATTGCTACCATTTTCAAATATTTCGGCCACGCCACCCGTGAGGGATTCAAATAACCACTCGAAGGGGTTATCACCGTCTTCCACGACGTCTTCGTGCCAGTCAAAAACCGATAAGTCATAGACCCCTGCTTTGACGTAGCCTGCAACCACTCCTTGTTTTGCCGCAAATTCCATTGCAAAGTCGACCTCACCTGCCTCTAAATCAAAGGGCGCATAAAAACTAATAAGGTGATCGATTTTTTTTACTGGTAATCGCTGCATTTCTACATCGAAATTAAAGGTAGGTTTTTTGGCATAGGGGTCGTAAGCACCACCCATCCTCAGCGGACAAATGCCCTCGATCAAACCATCAAAGTGCATATTGGTCACCAGCGAGCCCGAATGCTCTTTGCTGTTGGTCAGATTAGTAATTTGCCCAGTGATGTCTGTGATCAGCGCGCGAGTAGACAGGACCTCGTCGATGGTAGCAAAAGCGAGTTGGCCGCCGATAACGTCAATACGGTCAATCGCAAAAGGCACTAATCGGTTAGCTAAGGTGATCCAGGTTTGTTCGTCTTGCACATCATCATTAACGTGCTCATCTCGATTCTTTACATCTTCGTAATAAATCTCAGGATGTAAAAAACGCATCTCTGCAACAACCTTTCCGCGGAACAATGCCGACCATAATACTGAAATATCAAGCTGCTTGATTGCAATCAGCGGTTTTTGTAACTCACCGTCGACTAGAAAGAGCTCGATATCCTCTATTTGGTAGGCACCACGATACAAAGCAAGGCTAACATCCCCCACGTGACCAGTTAAACCCGGAGTGGTCGTCAGCGCATAATTCACCCCTTTTTCTACGGCATAGGGTGCCATCACACGCAGTAACACAAGCAGTGATACCAAACCAATTATCAACTTTATACTTTTGTGTCGAATATGCTGCATGGAGAAACCTTGTTGAGCTGCCTAGACAAAGATGAAAACAGGCCTGAGTGAGTAAGTTGAGAGGAAGAAGCCTGCGGCTATTTCCTCCAACTTACTGCATCACGCCCTTTAGCGTTTAGCAATGATCCACACCGCATGGATAATCCCGGGAATGTATCCTAACAGGGTAAGTAAGATGTTTAACCAAAAGGCCCCGCCTAGTCCTACCTGTAAAAATACACCAAGAGGAGGAAGTAAAATTGCAAAAATAATTCGTATAAGATCCATAATAACGCTCCTTAATGTTTGTCTGAATTGGATTTTATTGCTTAACCCAAAGTGAGGATTGCAAAGGGTGTGCCGTTTTTTAAACGTGCAACAACATTACGAGTCATTTTGTTGATGCTTTTGTAAATCATCTGGAATGGTGTCGGCAACAAAAGCGCCTCTTTGCCCCATCTCTTTTTCACGGCCAGTGGTGCTATCTTCAAGCGTTTGATGTTCCATGGCGGCGTTAAATTCTGCACCAAATAGAATGATGTAAGCGCTTAGGTAAAACCACATCAGCAACACCACCACGCTGCCTAACGAGCCGTAGGTTTTGTCATAGTGAGCAAACTGGGTCAGATAAAACGAAAAGCCAAATGAAAATGCGATCCACATCGTACTGGCTAATATTGCCCCGGGCGTTACCCAGCGCCATTTTGCGAGGTGTCGGTGCGGGCCGTAACGATAAAACGAACTGAGTGCTAAATTGAACATAATGGCCAGAAAGGGCCATGTCAGCCACTGCACCAAAATATTAGTGTAATGTTTCAGACCGATGTAATTGAACAGCAGCGGCATGACAGCGATACAAAATAGTGCTAAAGCCAATATCAGTACGGCGCTTAGCGTAAATACAAGGCGCATCAGCACTTTCATCAAAAAGCCCCGTTTCTGCTTCTGTCCGTAGGTAATATTGCAGGCCGTGATCATGGCCTGGGCACCTTTGCTGGCGCTCCAAACAGCAAACGAAATACTGATAATAACTCCGGTGCTCAAGGCGGCTTCTGATTTGCCCATAATGCGCTCGATTTGGCTTTCAATAATGTCTCGGCTTTGCTCAGGTATAAAGCCAACTAAAAAAGCCATTTGCTGCTGCAATTCATCAGGCGACACCACAAGGCCATACACTGATACGAGGGCCGCTATCATCGGAAAAACCGCTAATAAAAAATAGAAGCCTACCCCCGCAGCGATCAGTGACAGATTGTCATCGAGCATTTTTTTCACGGTACGTTGTAAAATATCCCACCAGCCAAGCAATGGAAACTCATGGGGTGAACGCGCTACTTGTCCTCGTGTATGACTCACATCAACATCCTTACATTAACAGGGGCGAAAAGTACGTCCTTTTTGAGACCTGAGTCATCAAAGCGAACTCTCTGCTGAAATAAAACCGATCTGCTCGGTTTTTTCTACTAGATGGATAGGAATAGCAAGGACTGCACCACCTCGAATGTTATTAAGAAACCACACTTGCCAAATTGGGAAAAAATCTGCGTGTGGGTGCTTTGGTTATTGGCTTAGGTTTGTGCTGTTTTGTGTATATTTTGCTTGGAAAACAACGTTATCCTTTGCCCAAAGCGGATGCCTTAATGCCCCTGCAAACGAAAGACAAATAAGTCGTTTAACCTCAATTCTTAATATGAAATGTCGTTTAAACTTCTTATTTTTATGTAGGGCGTGTTGGCCCTATTTACTCTTCATGGGTAAGCGGAGGTTTTATCAGTTACACCTAGCTAATGCTTCTTTTTAATTGGCTATCGATAACATAAGGTATTGATAGCCAGTTAGAAGTAGCTACCTAAAGAGAGAATTGTCTATTTCGTTGCGGTAGCGCTAATATTGAACAAACGATAGACAAAGGGAATTTTCAAATGAAAGGCATGATTTACCTATCGGTAATTTTGACCATGTGTTTAGGTGCAGCCTCTAAGGTGAGTGCAGAACGTCACTACGAAAAACAAGAGCCTCCTCGTCAACTTACCGCCCAACAAGCCAAAACCGCCGCCAGTAATTATCAAAAGTATTGTTCATTGTGTCATGGCGACGATCGCGAAGGTCATAAAAACGACCACGCCCCTTCGTTACGCAGTAAAAGTCTGTTTGAGTCGGGTGTGCCCCATTCCATATTACGCCCGTTGTCATACGGACGTCAGGGCACTGCAATGGGTGGTTACCTAGATGAAATTGGCGGCCCAATGACCTTAGATGAAACGTGGGATCTCACCTATTGGCTATTTTGGCAATCAGGTGCCGAGCGAGTCAAACTGACTGAAAACCCAATAGCAGGCGACATCGTTCGAGGTGAGTCAGTTTATCAGCAATTTTGTAGTGGTTGTCATGGTCAAAAGGGAGAGGGTATTACCGCACCAGCCTTAGCCAATCCGTCATTTTTGGCCCACAACAAAGACGATTTTATTCGCTACGCCATCGAACAAGGCCGCCAAGGTACGCCTATGGTATCTTTTGCCAATACCTTATCCGCTGAGGATATCGATAACGTCACCGCGTTTATTCGCAGTAAAGCCAGTGATGCCAAAATCACGCAGGTACAACTGCGTACCCTGCCTACACCCGATGAATACGTGATTAATCCACAAGGTGAGGATCCACATTTTGATTTGCAAGACGGGAAATTTGTTTCGTCGGCTGATTTGTATCGCGCCATGCAAGCCAAACAACGAATGGTATTACTTGATACCCGAGTGAGCTCGGTATGGCAACGCGCGCACTTGGCTGGCTCCATCCCTTTTCCATATTACTCAGATTTACAACAACGCGTAGCTGAACTGCCTAAAGATGTACAAATTGTAGCCTATTGCTCATGTCCAAGGGCCGCTGCCGAATACGTCACAAAGCAATTAACTGAGCTGGGTTTTGATAATACTGCAGTACTTTACGAGGGCATTTTTGGTTGGATGAATCTGGGATATCCGGTTGTCAGAGCTGAAGGTTTATTGGCACAAGAAAATCAAGAAGCCCAACACTAAACTTGAGCGCCGGTGCTTTTATAGACTCAACCTCTACCATGACTCGCCTCGTTACAGGCAAGTCATGGTTGAAGCTAAGGATGTATTGATTGATAACTGTTATCTCAAAAATTACTTCTTTACACTCGCGGCATAGTCTTGTGCTTGTTGTAAAACTCGCAGCGCATTCGCCCCCCAAATATCAACCAAATCATCTTTGCTATAACCTTCTTTCAGTAAACGTTGGGTAATCATCGGTAAGTTAACCACATCCATCATTTCATTTACCCCACCGCCACCATCCCAATCAGCACCAATTCCTACGTGTTTGGGCCCGACGATTTTTAGTGCGTGTAAAAAGTGCTGCATATACACATCAAATGATGCTTTTACTGCGGGATGTTCATGTTCAATTTCGCGACGTTTTTCGAGTAAAACGTCATGATCACTGCCTTGCTTGTATAAAGCCATCAAGCCTTTTACCGCTGCTTGACGGGCTGGATCTACCGGCAAAGCTTCAAGGTATTCGCTGTACGCATTCATTTGAATCACGCCGCCCGATGCAGCCAATTGTTTAAGTAAGGCATCGTCTATATTACGAGGATGATCATAAATAGCCTTGCAACCCGTGTGCGACAAAATAATTGGTGTTTTAGACAAACGGATCATGTCTTTTACTGTTTCGTCGTGAGCATGAGAGCCATCGAGCACGATGCCTAAACGGTTCGCCTCAGCCACCAGCTCTTCACCTAAGGGCGATAAGCCATCCCATTGGCTACCACTGGGGTCGGTTGAACTGTCACCAAACTGATTATTTTTAAAATGTACCGGTCCTGCCATGCGCAGCCCAAATTTATAAAAAGTTTCCAGTAGACTGATATCAGTGCCCAGCGGATACGAGTTTTCCATGCTCATATACACAATATGCTTAGCCTGCTTTTTAATTTCCTGAGCATCGCTGGCCTGCGTAGCGAACTCAAAAATGTCAGGGTTTGCCGATACCATTGTTCGAATGGCCAAAGCTCGCAGCAACGCGGTGTCTCGGCTTTGCTCATAGCCTGTTTTACTGAGCTCTCCTTGAGGGGTATAGATGGCCCAAAAGCCCCCGTCTAAGGCACCGTCTTTCATTCTAGGCACATCGACCTGCGTAAAATCGTGACCATAAGAATGACGTTCAAGAATATTAAACCCAGGTACAAGCAAATTGGCCGGCGTATCTAGGTGGGTATCGAGCGTGATCAGGGTGCGCTGTAACGCCGTTGCCTCTTCAAGCGTTACGGCTCCTGCACTGTGCCAAAGTACTAAACTTAGGGCGATGGTACTTAGTTTTTTATTGCGTTGATGCCATATGTTTTTTGTCATTATTAGAATGCCACCGTTAAGGACGCTTGAAAATTACGCGGGTTTAAAGGGCGATAAAAAGCCGAGCCGACAAAAGCAAAAGACAGAACTTCCTTATCAAAAAGATTGTCTACGTTAAAACGTAAACTCACATTTTCAGGCATGCCAAAAGGATTGACGCCGCCTAAGTCGATATACGCACTTACAATGGTGTAGCTGTCCATCTCGTAGGTTTCGGCGTAGTCGGTAAAACGGCTACTGGTGTACTTTGCTGAAACGTTAGCAACCAACCATTCTGTTGGCTCATACGTAATGCCACCGGTCATGATCCAATCTGGGCTATCGGCGAGTTTGCTTCCTTCTGGGTTAGCACCAAAACCATCAATCAAGGTAGCATGTTTGTATGAAATATTAGCGTTAAGATAGAGTGCTTTTTCAAACATTTCAGGCTGATATACACCACTCAATTCAAAACCATAGGCCTCTGACGCCCCGCCATTAATATAAAAGGCTTCTGGTTGTTGCGTAGCGGGATTAAGCACGTTACTCGCGAATAAGCGGTTGTCAAAGCGAGTGTAAAATAAGGCCAAGGCCGCGTTAAAGGTTTCTTGGTTAGTTCGATAACCTAATTCAACATTATCCGCCTCTTCACCCTCGGGTGTTTCCGGCTCAAAGCTAATCGCAAGACTGTAAATATCATCTGTACCTTGAGGCAAGGCGTAATTTTGAGAAAACGAGGCAAAAAGCTGATCAGTCTCATTTACGCTATAAACTGCGCCTATTGAAGGTAAAAAATGCTTACTAAACTTACCGCCAACAGACTGCGGACCATAACCCACTTGGCTATTGATTTCGTAATCGTTGTAGTCACGGTAGCCGTCTAAGCGGTAATCAACGCTCAGCGATTTAAGACCCACTTCAAGTTTTAACGCGTCATCTAACAGGCTAATGGTATCTTTTAAATACAGTTGAGTGGTTTCACGCACTGAGGTGTAATCGCGGCGGTAGTAAGCCACTTCATCAGAAATAACTTCACCATCAGCACTGCCACCGGTTTTGTTCAGCCGTTTCTGGGTACGGTTATAGGTGTCTTTTTCACGCCACGCGCCAAACTCAATATGGTTGTTATCAAGCTCCAAACTAAAGCCCGCAACAAGACCTTTGCGATCCCCGCCTACAGACGATAGACCATACTGCACACCGCGAGGATGCACTACGTCTAAGCCTGCAGCGGCTTGTCTTTGGTAAATGCCCAAAGTATTGGTGTATGAATCGGGCGATACCCCATACCCGGCTTTATCTTCGAAATAATACGTGCCAGTAAACTGCATATTATCGCTTATGTAGGTATCAAACTGCAGTGAGTATAAAGTGTCATCACGCACATTCACTCTGTCTTCGTAATAACTCGTGCAGTTACTACCTGTAAAAATAGGGGTAAAATCGCTGTCGTCGATGCTGCCGTCTTGATTAAAGTCATACACTTGTGGTTGAGCTGAAACACAGCCCTCAGGAATTGACTCGGCATAGCCATAATAATAATCGTTGGCAAACGTGGCAGCCGTTGCTGAAGGCGAGTCATAATCAAAAAAGTCATTTGACACGTAACTAAATTCTAGCGATGTCTCTGCGCTAAATGCATAAACGGCTTTGCCTTCAATGTGTTCTCGGTCAATCGTTCCTGGGCCTCGCCATAAATCACTGTCGGTTTTTGAACGGCTAACATAAGCTTTAAAGCCATCAATATCGCCCGTTTCTAATTTAACAAAAGAGCGTTGAAGATCATCATCACCAACCGTTAATGACATCATGCCGCCCATGTGGTCTGAGGGATCAATCGAATAATAAGAAGCTATCGGCCCTAAGGTTGAATAGCTAGGCGCGGATACATCTCCGGCCCCTGGAGACGCGACCACTGAGGCTAAATTTTCGTTGTCCACATAGCGAAAAATAGGGCTACCGCCAAAGGCATCAGAACGTCCCATAGGCACGCCATTTAATACAAAACCCATTTGGCTTAGATTAAAGGCCCGCACATTAACTGAGTTGCCAAATTCATAAAGACCTAAGGCACCGTCAGTTTGCACGTTAAAGCCGGGTAAACTTTCGAGCATTTTTAAACCGGAAATGCCGCCCGGCGCAGACAATAAAGCTTCTCTGGTTACGGCTAGGGTATTGGTCACTTCACCGGTGCCGATGGCTATTTCGGTTTCCGAAATTCGGCGACCTACGACTTGAATTTTTTCTGCTGACTCTGATGCATCTACACTGGCTGCTTCTTGTGAAAAAGCAGGAACGACGGTGAACATGGTAGCAAGCGACACACTGAGTAAAGTAGGTCGAAATATCGTTTTAGTTACGTGCATGAGTAGTATTCCTAATAGGTTTACGCTGGTGATTTGCTTGTTCAAATGCATCCTTTTTTAAGGACTCGATTTTTACATCACAATAAACGTACCAGTCTCACGCTTGTTACTTAATAAACCGCAATATTCTGCAGTAACTTAATAATTTTCAGAAGCTTACAAACTTACCTGAACGGAATAACTGACATAATAGATTGAGCTAGTTGGCATAATCGAAGGTAACAAACGTCAAGTTGCACCATAAAGAATAAATACGCACTATTTTTGATATATAAAAGAATAATAAATTCACAAAAATTTAACACCTGCTAATCGTCATGCTAAAAATGTCTCTGCTGGCACGGTTATCATGCCAAGGGAACTTATCAACCCTATGATTTATATCTACTTTCTATTTTTAAAAAGTGTGATAAATTCGCTGACCAACACGCTCTATGCGCTGACTTAAACAGGGCTCACCCATGTGGCAAAAATTTAAAAAGAACCAACAAATTATCGTCAGTATTGCCGAACTCATGGCGTCGTTTGTGACCATCATCGGCATCATAGGAATTTATTTTGTTTATCAGCAACTCAAGATGAACGAAGACGAAATTGCGCTCAATACCGTGGGCCAGGTTTATAGCCAAATGGTTGATATCGATAAAGAGTTTATGAACCACCCCGATGCGCGTTTATACATCTACGGTAATTTACGACCCGAAGATGTTTATCCTGATGCCACGCCTCATGAATTACGTATGCATCAGTCGCGGGCTGAAGCCAGTGCTGAAATGATGATGGACTTCTTTTCACAACTTACCCTAGTGCAAGACAAGCTCGGGCCTGCGGCGCAAAACTGGGTTGATTTTATTAAAGATATTTATAAATGCAGCCCCGTAGTGCGTGAGCGTTATGCCAGGAAAGAAGCGTGGTATAAAGATGAAAATGCCGCCACCATTATCAATCAAGCAAAAGCAGAGATCAGTGAAGGAGGCTACACGTGCGACGCCATGGTCATCCCCAAAACCTAAATACGCATATTATTTCACGCAGTGACGATGCACTTTTTGAACCTGCGTACACCGTATTAAACGACTATTTTGGCAGCCGCAACGAAATGGAAAGCAAGGCCGTTATTAGCGCCCGTTTTAATTGGCGCGCTAATGAAGTCATTGATGGCTATTCGATGCTGTATCAGTTGGCCTATATTACTGACGAAAACGATGCATTGGCGGCAGTGGGCGATTACAGCGTTGTGATTAACCACAAGGCCTGTGAAAGCGGTCAGGCCGTTGTGGTGCATTTGTCGCATATTTGGGTTAACCCACAAAAACCAGGGCGTGGCATTGTCAAACACTTGATGCATAGCCTCAGCACTGAGGCGGCTGAATTAGCCATCAAAACCGCCCAACTTGCTCCAAACACCCCTATCACCCTCGTGGGTGAAATGGAGCCTTATGAAGCGGGCAATGAAGAGCGCGTCAGGCGTATCAAAGTCTTTTTATACAATGGCCTGCGCTTGGTGGACCCAGCAAGCATTCCCTACTGTCAGCCTGATTTCAGATCATCAAAGGAGATTGCTGCAGCGCAACATTCTAGCCCAGTGCCTCTGTCTTTGATGGTCAGGCGGGTCAACCGGGAAGAACAACAAAACACCAATGCCAAAGAAATAAAACATATTGTAGCGTGCCTGTATCACATGTACGCCCAAGGGCTCAGCCCTAAAGCCATTGAAGATGCCAATCTAACCTTAGAGACTTATCCAAGTGATGGGGAATCAGTCGCACTGCTTTCGCGTTTACCAGCATAAAAAGAAGGCATCGCGCCTTCTTTTATTAATTTTACTGCTTCATCGCTTCGAGTTTTAATAAACGCCCGCCCGTCGCGTCTTCTAATACATAGATTGCACCTTCAGGCCCTTGTTCAATTTCTCGAACGCGTTTACCCCACTCATAACGTGCCGCTTCTTTAGGCTTTTTATCCGCGCCTTGGGCCTTTTCACCTAAGTCGACTCTGATCAATGCTTGTGATGATAGACCCCCAATAAACGCATGGCCTTGCCAATCGGCAAATTGCTCACCTTGATAAATAATTAAACCTGCGGGGCTAATAGCAGGAACCCAAGCAAGATCAGGTGCTTGAAATATCGGCATTGAGGCATGGCTTGGGATCGTCGTGCCGTTGTAATGCTCACCCTCTGATACAAAGGGGTAACCATAGTTAGTGGCTCGCATAATACGATTTAGCTCATCACCATGACGCGGTCCCATCTCATGAGTCCATAAATTGCCCTGTTGATCAAACGCGATCCCTAAGGGATTACGATGCCCTAAAGACCAAACCTCAGAGGCAACCCCACCACTACCAACAAAAGGGTTGTCAGAAGGAATACTGCCATCGAGATTTAGGCGAATTACCTTACCTAAGTTCATCGCCATATTTTGTGCAGGATTAAATTTTTGTCTGTCGCCTGAGGTGATAAACAAATAGCCGTCAGGGGAAATTGCTAAACGATGACTGTAATGCCCGTTGCCAGTTACTTTAGGGCTCTGCGTCCACACAACAGTGCGATCTGACAAGCTAGCGCTATCTTGACTTAAGGTGAGTTTTGCTCGCTCAACCACCGCACCACTTAAGCTATCATCTTTGACATCGCGCTCAACATACGACAAATACACCCTGCCTGAGGAGGTAAAATCATCGGCTAAAATGATGTCACCCATACCGCCTTGTCCGCGGGGAGTGACATTGGGTGACTGAGATACTTTTGCTATCTTTTCACCCCTTTTGCTAAGCAACCAAATATCACCGCTTTTTTCACTGACCAGCGCTCTTGCGTCAGGTAAAAATGTCATGGCCCAAGCGCTATCAAAAACAGCTAAGGGACTGGCTTTTATTTTGCTGCCATCGTTGCCTTCAATAACGAAACTATCGCTTTGGGCTGAAGCGCTTTGAGTGGCTAGCCACATGCTTAAAAAAAGGATGTTCACGACTGTTTTCATTACTCAGATTCCTTATGATTTTTATTGCCTTTAATTACGCACAATCTCGATATTCGATCAAGCTGTGCTGTGCTTCACTTAGCCATGTAAATATTACACTACCCCTCCGTATGAAGTACAAAAATACAACAATAATTACTAAAAAACACTTTATATTCATATGGTTAGCTAATGGCATATTTTTAGCTTTGCCTTGAGTCTATCTTTCAATTTACGCAAATGGAAAACGACTATGCTAGCTAATAATAATTCGAATGTGCCAAACGAAGCCGTCACAGCATGTGTTTATGATGAAAACCAATCAGGAGTATGGTTGCTTTTTACCAAAAACTTACCTGAATTTGTGCCTGATATCGACAAACAGGCTTATTCACAGACCCTCAACTATATGAATACCTATTCTTCAATGCGCAGCAATATTCATCGTTTTTTCGACGCTCTCAAAGCCGGCCACTCCCAAGGTTTGACGATGTGAGGTCTTTTACGTTGGCTAGCCAACTGACCACCTTGCAGCCCTAATGTAGAATATGTGCTTACGCTTTCATAGGAGTAACCATAATGAGTAGACGCGCGATCTTGTATCGTATGGACAGTGAGCAACATATTTGCCCCTTTGGTTTGCGCTCAAAAGATTTATTGCAGCGCAATGGCTATAAAGTAGAAGATCATAAATTGACGTCTCGGGCAGAAACCGACAACTTTAAGCAACTACACCACGTTAAAACGACACCCCAGACCTTCATCAACGATGAACGCATTGGAGGTTACGACGACTTGCGTCAATACTTCGGAATGAGTCAAGCAGGTCAAAATGGCACAACTTATACACCGGTTATTGCGCTTTTTAGCTTAGCCGCTTTGATGGCTCTTGCTGTGCAAAACACCTATCATGCAGCGCTTTTTTCCATGCGCACGCTGCTGTTATTTATTGCGATATCGATGGTATTGCTTGCCTTACAAAAACTGAAAGATTTATACAGTTTTACTAACTCGTTTATTACCTACGACTTACTGGCCATGCGCCACTTGCGCTATGCTTATGTCTATCCGTTTTTAGAAGCTTATGCCGGTCTTGGTATGTTAGCGGGTTTGCCAGCTATTTACGTTGCTCCCATCTCATTATTCATCGGTACTGTGGGAGGCATATCAGTTATCAAAGCAGTGTATATCGATAAGCGCGAATTAACATGCGCCTGCGTTGGTGGTGACAGTCAAGTCCCTTTAGGATTTGTTTCACTGACAGAGAATCTATTCATGATTGGCGCTGCAATATTGATGCTTTTACTGATGTAGCGTCGCCCTTTGCTAGTATGAGCCACGACTAAAACACCAAAAGTGATCTTTATCTCACGCTTGCAATAAAACACTATGAGCAGGTCTGTTACACTTAAATCTGCACCTCTTATTCATAACACAGAGGAAATAATGAATAGATATCAAAAATCGCAAGACGTCATCGCAGCCTTAACACCTGAGCAGTTTCGCGTAACCCAAGAAAATGGTACAGAGCGTCCGGGTACGGGTGCATTATTAGACAACAAACAAGCAGGCATCTACGTTGATGTAGTATCTGGTGAGCCTTTATTTGCCTCTTCAGCCAAATACGAGTCAGGCTGTGGCTGGCCGAGTTTTACTAAACCTATCGAGCCAACACACATCAACGAAATTACCGACACCACCCATGGCATGGTGCGTACGGAAGTGCGCTCTGCCCATGGCGACAGCCATTTAGGTCATGTTTTTCCTGATGGACCTAAAGATCAAGGGGGACTGCGGTATTGTATTAATTCGGCTTCCTTGCGTTTTATTCCTCTTGAAGAAATGAAATCCCAAGGTTACGAAGACTATATCAAGCAAGTTGGGGAGCGTTAATCATGGCAATCGAACGAGCGGTGCTGGCGGGTGGGTGTTTTTGGGGAATGCAGGACTTGATCCGCAAGCGCCACGGTATTGTGTCAACTCGCGTGGGATATACCGGTGGTGAAGTACCCAACGCCACCTATCGTAATCATGGTAATCACGCCGAAGGAATTGAAATCATGTTCGATAACGAGATAACAAGCTATCGGCTGATATTAGAATTTTTTTTTCAAATTCACGATCCTAGTACGCCCAATAGGCAGGGAAACGATAGGGGCGCCTCTTATCGCTCGGCTATCTACTATATTGATGAAGCGCAAAAAGCAGTTGCATTACAGACTATCGCTGACGTTAACGCCTCGGGCTTATGGCCCGGTAAAGTGGTTACTGAAGTCGAGCCGGTAGGTGATTTTTGGCAAGCTGAGCCTGAGCATCAAGATTATTTAGAAAAACGACCCAACGGTTATACCTGTCATTTTCCAAGGCCAGATTGGACACTCTCCCCTACCCAGTAAAACACTTGATATTGATTTACCCGATAACCGACGCTAACACCAATTAGGGTTGCCAAGATTCATGGGCATGACGACTAATAGGCCCCCAAAGCATCGGGGTCTTTAAGCAAGGGGCTTAGACTCTTCTTCAAGCCCTACCTCAACAATTTCTTGGGTGGTATTGCGCATAGCAACAAAAGGTTCGTAGTGATCTCGTGCCACATCGTGAAACTTGATTCGATATAATGTCCAAGCCGCTAAAAGTGATAACACAATGGCTGAGACAATAAACAAGGCATGATGGGTATAACCAATTAAAATCGAAACCAGTAAAGGGCCGAGAATACTGCCAAAGCTATTCATCATCAGCACGCCACTACCCACTTCCATCATCGATAAATCAGTATTGTCATTTGCATGGGCTAAACACAAAGAATACAGCGGAAACGTTAGCCCGCCAAAAGCAAACATAGTGATGTAAATAAACCATGGATTAATGCCATAGAGTAAAATAGCCCCAATACTGGCTATCACACCAAACCCAGCTAAGCCAGTGATGACGTAACGTCTGTCAATTAAATCAGATAAGCGACCCACCGGAAATTGTAAGGCCGTACCACCTAATATGGTAACCGCCATAAAAATTCCCACCTGACTGGCGCTTAAGTCATTGGCATTGGCGACCACAGGCCCTAAGGCCCAAAAACCACCAGTGACTAAACCGCCTAAAAAGGCACCAACCATGGCCACCTGAGATACCGCAAAAATGCGACGAAAACTAAAGCGTACTGCTGGAATAGGTTTAGGTTCAGAGCTTGATGTGAGGCCAATGGGTACAATGCCAAGTACCAGCAACGCTGCCGCCAGCATAAATAAGCCTTGATAGCCCAGCTCAAAGCCCACTAACAACTGCCCTACACAAATAGCTAACAGCGTAATAATGATATAAACCGATAAAATTCTGCCCCGGTGCTCCGCAGAGGTCCGTTCGTTCAACCAGCTTTCAATCACCATGTAAATACCCGCCAATGCCCAGCCTGTTAAGCACCGTGCCACTAGCCAAAGCGCTAGATTATCAACCAAGCCAATCATTAACATTGAGGCCGTTGTCAGGGCAATAAGTACGGTGAAGACCCTGATATGCCCGACCCGAGCAACCAAGCGCGGTACGGTTAAGCAACCCAATACAAAACCAGCAAAATAACTCGAACCAATGTATCCGATCAAGGCAGGATCCCACGCTAAGCTCACCGCATAAAGCGGCACAAGAGTGAGTTGTAAGCCATGCCCCACAAGTAAGATGGCTGCTGAAGACAGCAAAGCGAGCATGGACCGCAATAGGATACGCATAAGACTTTCCGGTTTAATCAAGGCAACAGCTGTTATTGCTATCGACTATGTAAAAATTAAAAAAAGAACCGCTTAGGCTCATCAACCCCGTGATTATACGCAGCTGTTTCTTGATGTCAGTAACAGTGACTA
>NZ_JANQVQ010000308.1 GCF_030730205.1 Paraglaciecola sp. | reverse complement strand
TTACATCCATTTTTTCCACAGCATGTATGCAAATATTCCTACAGCTATGCCCACCATACTAAAACCTAACCACGTAAACGCTTGAGGGTTTTCGGTGCCGGGCAAGCCTGCGACGTTCATACCAAAAATACCGGTTAAAAAAGACAGGGGTAAAAAAATAGCAGTCACTAACGAGAGCACGTACATCCGCATGCCTTGTTGCTCAGCAATCCGGTTGCGAAGTTCGTCTTGCAGCACCATGGCGCGTTCTTTGGCTAAATCTAAATCTTCTACATAACGGGTCATGCGATCATATTCAAAACGCAGTTGATGGATTTGCTCATCGTTTAAATTTTTCGAAATTCGTGTAATGGCATCTAAGGCATCACGCTGAGGAGCAAGATAACGCCGAATAGCTGCCGCCTGACGCCTAGCACAGGTTAAACGTAAGCGAGATTCGTTTTGCGGCACGTCCAAAGCTTCAAACTGAGTGAGTTCGTCGTCTAATTCATCCACCGTATCACTAATGCGATCAGTGATCCTGCGTACAATATTAACCATCAGTTCGTGCGGTGAACTTAGGCTCATGCCTTGTTCGATACTTTCTCGCACATCTAAGATAGACAGCAAGCGACGATCTTTGCGTCGTAACGAAATAATTTGTTTGTCTTTTACCCACATACGCAAAGACACCATGTCTTCTGGATCAGCCTCAGGGTTGCGGTTAATGCCGCGCAAATACACTAGCATGCCATCGTCAAATTGCTGCGCCTTTGGCCGCGTGTCGAGGGCGCACAACGCGTCAATTTGTGGTTTATTTAACCCAAGTTGGCTCAAAGTCTGGGCTGAGTTGATCTCATCACTTTGCATATGAACCCAAGTAAAGCCGGTGCCCTGATAAGCGTGAATATCAGCAAACGTGCAGCGCCGGCTATGCGCTGCATCAATGATAAAACACCACAGTAAACCATCGGGGCCAGCAACACTGGCGGTTTCATTATTTTGCTTGAGCATGAATTATCCTACTTTAAGCATCATTGGCTAAGAAAAGTATCAGCGAAATGATGCAAATCGGTGTGTGCACTATAATAAAGGGGTAGTATGTTGCTAGTAGAGTGATGCAAATGAAAGACTTTTGTCGCTCAATTGCGTATTTTGGTCTGCAATTTATAGTTAAAGGAAGTAAACATGAAGAGGATAATGAGCGGTTTATTGGTTTATTTAGGGTGCTATTCGAGCGCGCTGTACGCTGAACAATTCACTATTTCAGCAGCACAAATAAATCAACAAGTTCAGCAACGTTTTCCACTTGTCCGGCAATATGAAGAGGTTGAAGCAACCTTTTATAATCCTAAGGTCATTCTTAAATATTTGGACAACGAGATTGACATTAAACTTAAAGTAAAAGTTAGCTACCAAGGGCAAACACTGGAGGCAGATGGACTCATCAAAGGCACAACCAGTTTTCAGCAAGCCACTAATTCACTGAGATTTGACCGCCCCATCCTAGATGAGTTTTATGTGGTGCAGGATAATATGAGTGATTCAACCGAAGCCATCAAGGTCGTCAAACAATCGATAGGCCCTTCTTTACCGCCGATTATTTTACTTAACTTTGAGCACCTTGATGTCAATACGCTCAGCAATGAACCCACATCAGTCACCCTATCCCCACAAGGCTTAGAGCTGGAATACTAGCGATTGTGAGTACAAAACTACCAAGATGGATTGAATACGGGGCGTTTATCTTGGCGTTTAGTGCCGGCTGCATCAACGTCATTGGCTTATTGGGTGTTGAGCACCAATCTATTTCTCATTTATCCGGCACGGCAACCTTGGTAGGCAGTGCCATTTTCAATCAACACCCTGCGCTATTCCATTTACTGGTTATTTTGTTGAGCTTTCTTGCGGGTGCGGCTATCTCGGGTCTATTTTTGTCCGGCCGTTCAATCAATGCGGGGCGTCACTATGACTCGTTACTGGTTATTGAAGGGCTACTGTTATTAGCAGCGATGTTTTTAATGCAAAACAATTCGCTCATTGGCCACTATTTAGCATCGTGTGCCTGTGGCATTCAAAATGCACTCGCGACACGTTACAGCGGTGCAATTGTACGCACAACTCACGTTACCGGCATTTTTACCGATCTTGGCATTATGCTGGGGGCAAGGGTGCGCGGCGAGACCATTGATAATCGTAAGATGATATTATTTATGTTGATTATTTTAGGGTTTATCAGCGGTGGCGCCGCTGGCGCTATGCTATTTAACCACTATGGTTTTATCGCCTTTAGCGCGCCGATAGCCATTTGTTTTACCCTCGCCTTAAGTTACCGCTTGTTAGTTAAAAATAAGCACTAATCAGGTTTGATCTGCGCAAACCAAAGGTTCATAAAATCGCCAGTCAGGGCTTGTTCTAATTCGGCCGCACGTTGAGTAGGACAAAATAAGGTAAACGACACCACGGTGTCGCCCACTGATGTGGTTGAAACAGTAATTTCGGGCTCAGGGCCGGTGATTTTCACATCGAGCCGACGTTCAATCATTTGGTTATAGCGCGTTGCAACCTCATAAAAATCAGCACAATACTCTTGCGCTTTAGCCTGCAGCTGCGCCATAAATACATAGGGATTAACACTCTGGTCTCGAATAATCGAAAATTTATGGGAGGCATAACGCTTTAAAAAATTAAAGTTTTTGATGGGGCTGGCAATCAACTTGTTATTCGGAATAAACAAGGTTTTACCGGTGTATTGGTAAGTACGAGGCTCCACTTCTATCAAGGTGGTTTTTATCCAATCGGTGGCAGACACCTCTCCTATTTGGTTTTCAACTTCAATCCAATCGCCAATGCGAAAAGGCCGTGTAGACAATAAATAGAAAAAACCAATAATACACTGAATAAATTCTCGAGTGGCTAACACAATAGCGACAGCAAATGCCGCTATTGACAGAGCAAATTTTTGTAATTCAGGCGCCCACAGGGCTAACAAAGAAATAATCAGCGTAAAATTAATAAAATTCTTAATATTATTAATTAGGTCCCTTTTATCATCGCCTTTACTTTTTGCCCGGCGCCGGCACCAACTCACCAATAGAAACTTAATGGTTAAGGCAATCGAAGGGATGATGAGGGTCAGAAAAAACTGACTACTGACAATATTTAACACTAGTTCCACGCTAGGACCCTTTATTCTTTTCTATATTCACAAAAATTAACCTTCGGTAGGTTTGATTTGACACATACTAAGGCTTACTTTTGATCACATCTCTCTTGCATAAACCAAAACACGTCGTTTATGCCTAGGGATTGCACTTGCAGCATTGTATAAGTGTGATCCTATCATGTAGGATGGATGAGTGATGGAGAAAAATAACGAAAAAAGCATGAAAATTATCCTTGGATTACGTCAAAACATGGCAGTCATATTCACACTGGTCAATCAGCTAGTGGGCCGCGTTGTCACAATTCAGCTACTCGTCGCAATGTGCCTTGCTTGCCCTGCCTTGGCCTTAGCACAAACTATCAAGCTAATTGACCAATTTGGCCAGCCGGTCACCAACGCTGTTGTCGCAATTGCGCAAGAACAAAAGCCCCATATAGTCCCCACTGATATTGCCGTCATGGATCAAATGAACAAACAATTTGTGCCACAAGTCTTGGTTATTCAGCAAGGTCAACAAGTCAGCTTTCCAAATAGTGACGATATTCGTCATCATGTTTACAGCTTTTCCGCGCCAAAACCCTTTGAAATTAAATTATTTAAAGGGGCCGTCACCGAGCCCGTGACATTTGAGCAACCTGGTATCGTTGTGCTTGGCTGCAATATACACGACAAAATGCTGGGCTATATTTACGTGGCACAAAACGAAACTAGCTATTTGAGTAATGAACAGGGTATGGTCGAACTTCCTGAAAACACCACTGAAATTACCCTGTGGCAGGCCAACTTGTCAGCACAAAATAGCCAACGTAAAACCATTAATCTCACCACGCTTAAACCCTTACCTAACAGCGATGTATTGACTATTTCGTTAACCTTATTGCATGCACCAATGCCCAGTGAAACCGAGTCAAAGAGCACATCTAAATTTAAGAAAAAATTTAATTAATGGCAGTGATTACGCTCAACAAGAGCATCTTTAGATTAGTGGTTGGCACTGTGCTATTTACCACTGTGGGCGTGTTAGTCAGTATGTGGGCCACTACGTCAAGTCATGCTCAAAAACAGCTCAATCGAAATCTTAATGTAGCGCAAAATGTACTAACACAAGTATTGGCCAGTCGTGAACAGCAATTGTATATAAGCGCCAACGCCCTGACCCTGGATTTTCCTTTTAGAAGCGCGGTAGCAACACGGGATGAGGCCACCATACAAAGCGTATTGCAAAATCATGGTGACCGTATCGAAGCGGATTTAATGGCCTTGATATCGCTCGACGGCCAGTTAATTTCCAGCACCAATGATGCCTTAGAGAAAAACACCCCCTTTGCTTATCCAGACTTTATCAAAAGCACAGTTCAAGAAGGTGGCGGCACCACCTTAATGTTACTTGACGACAAACTTTATCAAGTCATTATTCTCACTGTTGATGCCCCAAGGCCCATTGCCTTGGCCTTAGTCGGCTTTGAGCTTGAAAGCGCGCTTTTGGCGCAGCTTAAAAACATTACCCAATTAGAAATCAGTCTGCAGGTAAGACAAAATGCGCAGCTAATTTTTTCAGAATCAACTCTCAAGCCCATGCAAGCCTTTGAGGTATTTGACCAACAAAACCAAGAATTTAGCTGGTTTGACACCGTGTTACTGCAAAAACAAGATTACATATCCAAGTCTTTTGTTATTTCAGAGATAAACGAACAAGCGGTATGGGTCGTGCTGTCTGAAAACATCGAACAAGTTTTTTCTGAGTTTAACCAATTACAAACCACTATCTCTGTCGTGGCATTTGTATCGATGCTTATTACGCTGATATTTGGCGCAATGTTCTCTCGGCGCTTGTCTAAACCCTTAGGTAAGCTAGCCCGAATTGCGCAGCGCATTTCCAACGGTGACTATCAAAAAAGTTTTAATCACGAGCAACATGAACTCGCTGAAGTGCAGGCGCTGTCATCCGCATTTTCAGCCATGCAAGACAACATCCAAGCCAGAGAATCAAAAATCATTTTCCAAGCCAATCATGACATATTGACTCGAGTGAACAACCGCTACCACATCGAAAAACTGCTCGATGACAAGCTACAACTCAATGAAAACTTTCAAGCTATTGGCATCAACATTTTTGGCTTTCGCGGCATCAACGATATTTTTGGTTACCAAAGCGGCGACACCTGCTTAAGAATCTTAGCCAGTCGGGTAGCAGAATTAGGAGGGCTAACGGCGCGTTTAACCGGTGGTGAATTACTGTGGGTACCTGATTCAGCACAATCTTTTGAGCACTTAGCCCTGCTTAAAACGAAACTTGAGCAACCTATTGACGACGCAGGGGTGGTGATCAATTTAAAAATCGCCATTGGCGTGATCGAATGCCCCACGCAAGCTGATAGTGCACAATTGCTGTTTAGACGGATGAATATCGTGTTAGACGAGGCCCAGATAACCCGTCAGCTACTGTTAAAGTTTGATCCCGCCATCGAACAGCGTTATTTAAGACGTTTATCCATCATTGTTGAACTGAAAAAAGTCCTCGCCACTGAACAACAAGAATTAAGCCTAGCCTATCAGCCCAAACTCAATATTGGCGCTAATAAGATCAGAAGTGTGGAAGCCTTGATCCGCTGGAACAGCGCGACTTTAGGCTTTGTATCACCAGAAGATTTTATTACTATTGCTGAACAAGCGGGTTTTATCGATAAAATAACCGAGTGGGTGATCAAGCGCGCCGTCAGCGATGCCTTAGTGATTAAAGCCGCCGGCATTGAGCTGTGTATCGCCATTAACTTATCAGCCCACGATGTGATGAATGAAGACTTATTACCCTTTGTAGTACAGTTACTCGACCAACATAATTTGCCCAGAAGTGCCCTATCCTTTGAAATCACCGAAAGTGACGTGGTCAAAGATCCGGCCAAAGCCATCAAGCATCTTTCGGCTTTTAGAGAATATGGCTTTGTGGTGGCAATTGATGATTTTGGAACGGGGTATTCTTCCATGGCATACTTGAAAAACCTACCAGTTGATACCCTAAAAGTAGACAAGAGTTTTGTTCTTAAATTAAACACCCAAGTGGGCGATCAACATATTGTGCAGACCGTACTGAAGTTAGCCAAAAGCTTCGGTATGGATGTGGTAGCTGAGGGTGTTGAAAACCAAGCAACCTTAACTTTATTGCAAGAGTGGGGCTGTGAATACGCTCAGGGTTATCATATTTGTAAACCCATTGCGGTCAGTGCGCTAATAGATTGGTACCACACCCACATCGATCAAAATTGGTTGGAGAGCCTATGAATACACGCGCAATAAAAGTCGCCGGTTTCGCTATAGCCTGGATAGCTGTAATAGGCAGTGTAGCCATGCCATGTGTAGCGGCCGACGGTAAACTGATCGGCACCGCTGGTTTAACGCAAATTGAAGGCAGTGGTGGTGGCGGCATTGTGCCTTGGGCAACCCTTGCAGGTTACGATAGCCGCGAGCAAATATCGGCTGGTGCTACGTTATCCCGGGTAGATGTGGATGATTTTAGGCTGAGTATGTTAGGCGCTTCGATTTCGTTGTATGACAAAGTAGAAGTCAGCATTGCCCAGCAGCACTTTGAAATAAAAGGCGCAGGCGTCGATATTAAACAGAACATTGTTGGCCTTAAATACAAGTTATATGGCGACGTCGTTTACTCTGAATGGCCTCAAGTTAGTGTAGGCATGCAGTACAAACATCTTGAAGACTCGGCGGTAGCCAGCTCGGTGGGTGCACAAAATAGCACGTCTGGCACAGATTTTTATATCGCCGCCACTAAAGTCCACTTGGGTGCCATCGCAGGATTTAACGCCGTTTGGAATCTGACGGCTCGTGCGACCAAAGCCAATCAAATGGGCATATTAGGCTTTGGCGGCCCACAAAATAACGACTATGAGCTGATGTTAGAAGCATCGGCCGGCATATTATTTTCTCGTCATATCGCTCTAGGACTTGAGTATCGGCAAAAGCCCGATAATCTGGGTTTAGGCGAAGATGACTGGACCGATTATTTTGTCAGCTACATTCCTTCAAAACATATCAACCTCACATTAGCGTGGGCTAAATTAGGCTCGATTGCTGGCGCGCCAGGTCAAGATGGCTTGTACCTCTCATTAAACGGACAGTTGTGGTAAACAAATGAAAATAATATTCAGTCTTTTACTTTTATTAAGTGCGCTTAGTGGCTGTGCAAATACCGGCAAAACCACCTTGTATGACGAACTCGGTGGTAAACAAGCCATTGCCTCTGTGGTAGATAATTTTATTCATGAAATAGAATTTAACGAGACCCTGTTTCGTTATTTTGCTGAATCAGACATTGCACGATTTCGAGAAAAAATGAACGAACACCTGTGCGTATTAGCTAAGGGCCCTTGCGAGTACACCGGCGATACCATGGAGCAAGTACACGCGGGGATGAATATCACCGAAGCCGACTTTAACCTTGGCGTTGATTTGTTTATTCAAGCCATGAACAAAGCCAAGATCCCCCACCCCGTGCAAAACAAATTATTAGCCAAGATGGTCCCAACACGTAAAGAGATCATCTATTTGTAGAAGCTTGCGGTAACCGCGTTATCC
>NZ_JANQVQ010000307.1 GCF_030730205.1 Paraglaciecola sp. | reverse complement strand
GTCATAATTGTCATAGCTATGACAATTATGACGTAGTATTGCGATTATTTACCATCGTCTTCTAATCTTTCGATACCGAGCGCCTTGAGCACGTATTTTTCATACACTGGTTCGCTGGTGCCGGTTCGCATCTTACGCATAAAATACTTTTCAAAGGCTATCTTAGCCAAATGCACCCATTTGCCTTTTTTAAACCATGCGACGTTACGTGGAGGTATTTGCGGCATGGCGACAAAAGCGGCTCCAGTGTCTCCCATATCTGCTAAACAGATAGCATGCCAAGTGCCCTTAGCGTGTGGCGCTTTCCCGTCAACAATAATCGATTTTAAATTATGAGCGATGGCGGTCATCATGGTTTCGATCATATATCCGGTTTTTGGGGTACCTGTGGGGACAGGTGTTGCCTCTACCGGGGGAATGGCCACACATACACCCCCGGAGAAAATATTTGGATATTTAGTAGAACGCTGGTGTTCGTCAGTGATCACGAAGCCTTTTGCATTGCATAAACCATCAACATTTGCGACTGCGTCTACCCCACTAAATGGTGGGATGAACATAGCATGCTTAAAAAGTAGTTCATGAGTAAAGTCGATCTCCTGTTTCCTATTAAGTTCAGATATGTGCATTTTTCCATCAAATATTTCGTCAACTTGGGCATTGCAGATCCATTTTATATCTCGCTGGCGTAATTCAGATTCAAGCATGGACTTTGAATCACCCACACCACCTAAGCCCATGTGGCCAATATACGGCTCGGAAGTTACGAAATGAATGGGGACTTTGTGACGAATTTTGGCGTCACGTAGGGCCTTATCAAGAATAAATGCATATTCGTATGCGGGGCCAAAGCAGCTTGCTCCTTGAAATGCGCCGACGATCGCAGGCCCTGGATTAGCCATCAAATCTTCAAAATCAATATTGCATTGCTGGGCATGGTCTAAGGTGCAAATTGATTGGGTATAACCTTCTGGACCAGCGCCTTTAATATGACTAAATGCTAACTTAGGGCCAGTAGCTATGATGAGGTAATCATAATCGATGGTTTGGTTTTCATTGGTAATCAATTGATTATTTTGAGCATCAATTTTGTCAACACGGGCACAAATGAATCCAATTTTTTTCTTCGCTAAGTATTTTTCAATCGGTAGTACTATGGCATCAGGTTCTCGCCAACCCACCGCTACCCAAGGATTAGAAGGTACAAACCTAAACATTGGCCGCTCATTGACCATCACGACCTCGTGATCTTTGCCCAGTAATTCTTTGGTTTCGTAAGCGGCAGGCATACCACCTGTCCCTGCGCCTAATACAACTATTTTAGCCATGGGATTCTCTCTGAAGATAAGCATGTAAATAATGTCTATATGTGAACATATTGTTAACAATAACCATGCCAACTGATTTTTTCTTAAGTTTCATATAAAAATCAATGGCTTATTTTATGTGCTCAAAAATCGTTCTTGTTTAGTAAGATAACTCATGTCATTTTTGGCAAACGAGAATGTGAGTGCTGACAGATTTGGCGCTGATATCAAGTTGAGTTTATCTAACTGAAGAGTGCGCGAATGGAAACCTCTGTAATTCAATCAATGATAAATGCCATCGATAAGCCTACGATTTTTATTACCCCAGATTATGTAATAAAAGCAGTAAACCAAGGGTATCTTGATACTTATGAGGTGGAAGTTGAGTTAGGCAAAAGTAAATGTTTTGAGATATCTCATCAAAATCCCTCGCCCTGTGACAAACATGGTGAAGCGTGTCCTTTACAAGAGTGTGTAAATACTCACCGAGCAGCGAGTGTGGTTCATATCCATTCAACGGGAAAAGGCAAATCGTATTGCGATATATTGATGAGACCGGTATTGGATGATGACGGTATTACTATTGGTTTTTTGGAAGTGCTTAATAAAATTGACTACGCCTCTGCCGAGTCAAAACAGCACAAAATGATTGGTAAGTCACCATTATTCAAATCATTGCTTAATCAAATTAATCGTGCCGCACCCTCTAATATTGCAGTATTATTGCAAGGAGAAACTGGTACAGGTAAAGAACTTGTCGCGCAAGCCGTGCACGACGCGAGTAAGCGCAGTGATAAATCTTTTGTGGTTATTGAATGTACAGGTTTAAGTGAAAACCTTTTTGAAAGCGAGCTTTTCGGCCATGAAAAAGGCGCATTTACTGGGGCATCAACCAGTAAAAAAGGCCTGATTGAAATCGCCCATGGCGGTACTGTGTTTTTTGATGAGATTGGCGATGTGCCTCTCAATATGCAGGTAAAACTGCTTAGGTTATTGGAGACGCAATCTTTCAGAGCGGTCGGCGGCCTCAAGTTAAAGTACTCAGACTTTCGATTAGTCTGTGCTACTCATAAGAACTTACTTGCCATGGTTGAGCGGGGCGAATTTAGACGCGACTTATATTATCGAATCGCTGGATTTCCAATTCAATTACCTCCCTTAAGGGAGCGTCGGGAAGATATTCCTGAATTAACCAAACACTTTTTACGTTATTCTGAATATCAGCATAAAACCTTTTCAACAAAAGCATTAGAGCGCATGTGCAGTTATGCTTTTCCAGGCAATATCCGCGAGCTGAAGAGTGTGATTGAGCATGCGTCTTTATTGGCTGATGATGATGTAGTGCATGCCAGTGACTTGGTCATGCTCAGTTCACCTACAACGCCATTACCGCAGGTGAATCATTATTTGTCATTGGATGAAGTGGAGAGTGAATATTTACGAGGTGTGTGTATTAATTTTCAAGGTACGCCTGCAGAACTAGCAGATATGTTAAAAGTGAGTACACGCACACTCTACCGAAAGCTACAACGTTACGGCTTAAAGTTGAATAGCGAAATATAATTGAATAAAAAGTCAATGAAGCCAGTTTACCCTCAGTAAACTGGCCACAAACCATTAATAATTTGATTTTGCTTCGAGTAAATTTTTCTTAAAGAACTCAGCCATCATGGTCATTTGATGTAATTGCGTGCCCTTACCTTCACGTAAAGAATGTGAACGGTTGGGGTAGCTCATAAACTCAAATTGTTTGTTGTGCTCAACCAGTTTATTGATCAGTCGTTCAGAGCCTTGATAATGCACATTGTCATCACCTGTACCGTGGATCAGAAGTAATTTACCTTGCAGATTTTCTGCAAAAGAAATGGGCGAGGCTTGATCGTAGGCATCCAGGCCAGTTTCCATTTTATAGGTATCTGGTAAACCCATATAACGCTCCTGATAAATGGTGTCATATAACCTAATATCCGGTACTGGGGCGGCTGCGATGCCAGCGTGGTATTTTTCAGGATAACGAAACAACATGTTTAAGGTCATTGAGCCTCCGCCAGAGTGCCCCCATACACCCACTCTTGAGGTGTCTATATACCTCCAACGTTTGGCCATCGCATCGAGCGCTGCGGCTTGATCTTTGGCGGCTAAGGTGCCGATATTACGGTAGATTTGCTTGCGCCAGTCACGGCCTCGGGGCGAACGTGTGCCGCGATTATCGATAGAGGCAACAATAAAACCTTGGTCGTTTAAGTATTGATACCAAAGGGGGCCGCGTCCCCAGCTGTTTTTAACGGTTTGACCTGCTGGCTCGCCATAAACATAAAACAAAATAGGATATTTCCGTTTAGGGTCAAAATTAGTAGGGCGCATGATCATGCCGTCAAGCTCCGTGCCGTCAAAACTGGGCACCCGGAAAAACTCAACCTTGCTCATGGCGATGTTACTTAATGCTTGGCTGGTTTCTTTGTTGTCGATCAAGGTGCGCAGTGTTGTGTGGTCGGGCAACTTTACTACACGGTATTGGGTGGGGGTGTCGAAGGCTGAATAGGTTTGCAAGGCAAATTGACCATTCGGTGAGATTTGGTAATTATTTGTTCCTTGCCACTTTTGGGGGGTGACTCGCTCAATAACGCCGCTGCCGTCGAGTTTTGCTCGATACAGGTATTGCTCGATGACATTGTCTTTGCCTGATGTAAAGTAAAGCCAACCGCTTGTTTCATCTACTAGTTTGATACTTACAATATCAAAGTCACCGGGGGTAAGATTGATAATGTCTTGGCCGCTGCGGCTAACTAAATACACATGCCGCCAACCGTCACGCTCACTGACTTTTAAAAAGTGCTGGTTGTCTTTAAGCCATTCTACATCGTAGTAATCTTCAATAAAGGCGGGGTCTTCATCAACAAACATGCTGTTAGCCTGACCAGTTTTAACATCAACGACATAATGTTCATTGCGGTTTTGCAAACGGTTGACCTTTTGCACCACAATTTCATCACTGTTTCCTGCCCAGCTCATGCGGGGAATGTAGAAATCATCGGTATCACTTGGAATATCAGCCCATTGGGTTTGCCTGTCGGTAACAGTAACCACGCCAATACGCACGGTTGAATTTTTTTCACCGGCTTTGGGGTAGGGGAATACTGTTAGAGTCGGATATAAGGCATCAGTGTTATTGATCATCGTAAATTCTTTTACTGGGCTGGTATCAAGTTGCCAGTAAGCGATGCGTTTGCTATCAGGGCTCCAGCGAAAACCATCTGCGATAGAAAACTCTTCTTCGTACACCCAATCAAAAATACCATTAATGATCGGCGCTTTACCGTCGGTGGTCAGTTGTGTGATGGTTAAGTCGTTCAACGATTGCAGGTAAATGTTGTTATCACGAACAAAGGCAACGGATTTTCCATCGGGTGAAAATTTTGCAAACATCATGCTTGCCTCAGCAGTCTCAGTTTGTGCCAAACCAAGCTGGGTAAGTGTCGCGCTTTTCATATCTACTAGCCAATAGTCGCCTCGGCTATTACTGCGCCATACTTTTTGACTGTTGGTATAAATTAACAATTGGCTTTGATCGCTGTTCCATTGATAGTCATCAATTTTTAAGGGCTTTTCTGCACCCGTGGGTGTTAATGTAGCGGCACTCACTAATATGTCGCGACTATCGCTATTGGCTTGATAACGCACAATATCTTGAGCTTTGTCATTTTCGCCTGAGGTTTCTAAGGCTGTATACGAGATACCATCTTGCATCCAGCGGACCGCACCAAGACGTTTGGTGCTATAGGTTTTGTTTTGGTAAATATCAGCAAGAGTGAGTGACTTGGTTGGTGAGTTTGAATTGCTTGGATTTGTTGACGTTGAGCCACACGCTGCTAGAGATAATACTAACAGCATGCCCAACGCTTTTTGCGCTCTGTTCATCGAAAAGCCTGTGATTTACTATTATAAAAATCGACCTTACATTTTCGTTTCACGCGGTACAACAGGCAATACGGCGAGTTCACCTAAGCTTAAGACAAACAACCCATTTTTATCAGCTACTCTACTGGCAGTTTAATTTGACGGCGTCAACATTGGGGAGTTTACCCCACCACGAAAAAGCTGAAATAGGCTCGTCCATCTTAAAAACATAGGGATTAGCCCGTGCTTGCAGTCCACTGGTATCACCGCCACGAACCGGATGAACCTTTTTTTGACAATATAAATAGAATTCGGTTACTGCGCTTAAACCTTGTTGATGAGCTTGTTTACCGGCAAAATAACCACAATCGACATCAGTAAAATCACTCTTTGATTCACCTATCACTCTGCTGTATTCACTCTTTGACTCAACTAGGTTTATTTTATCTTCGTTTGTTTGCTTGTTGTCTTGTGAAATTTGGAAGCTACGCGGGTTACTCGCGTTGCGAATGACTATTGTGCTTGGTTTTTCACCCTCGCTAAACAAGGTGCTCATGTCGTACCAATACACCATTGCTTCGCATTGTTTGTTGTTTTCTTGATAAGTGGTGGTGCCTTGATAAAGATGATTGGTACAAGCGCTGGTGAATACCATTACCAAAAAAGTGCTGCTTAATTTTATGTTCATTGTTGCCCCTTAAACCATCATGCTAACTAGGCCGTCACCGACCATGGGATTCTGCCAGTAAGCTGTATGAGCCAATAACCAGGTTTGTCCAGTGACCACCGGATAATCTTGGATGTACCAACCAAAGTCTGGAATATCTTGCTTGAAGCGTTCAGCTATTTGAGTGGATGCCAGTGCCACGCCAAAGATATTGCCAGACACCACCGGGTCATTCACATCAAAGTAGTTAAGCCATTTAAAGTTATATTCACCCAAGCCCATCAACATCGCTTGGCTGCGTCCTGTTTGTTTAAATAAGTCTAAACCTAAGGGCGAGCCGATGGTCAGCATGCCTTGCACTGGCCAGCTAAGTGGATCATCTCGTTTAAAATATTCAGGCTCTTGCATCAATTCGTTGATCACATCAAAGCTATATACCGTCCCTAAGCTATGGGCGACTAGATATAGCGGATGACCTTGCTCAAAGTACGATAATATTTTTTCTTTTAACTTACTTCTAATAGCATTCGCAGTGGAATTTTTTGATAATGAGATCACCACATCACCTACAATATCTAAGGCGCTGGTGGTCAAGATGCTACTTAGTGGAGATTGGATAATGAGTTTACTAAGCTGTATTAACTTTTGTTGTGCCACATCGTTCAAATCTTCGTAGCGATAAAGGTCAACGTCAAATTCAAAGGTATGGCCCGCTAAACGGCTTTGCACCAGCTCTTCAATGTAATTGTCTTGTTGTAAATCAACAGCCTCACCGAGCTGTACACCATGTACCACCAGAATCACTGGTTTTTTACCTGCCGAAACGGTCATGTTATGCATCCTTACATTTGTTTAAATTAACACTCAAGTGTAGTCAAAATGTATTGATTAAAAAACCAACAATGGCAAAGAGGTCAAAATGAAATTGGTAGGGCCACAAAGTAAGTAAACTTTAAATTCTGTTATCCTCAACTACGCTTACTTTATTCATTGAAAAGGAATTCACAGAATATGTCTGCTTTAACATCTTTTCTCATCATATTTTTTCTTGTTGTAGGGCTTACTATCAGGGCGAGTGCAGCGGCCACAGCCAGCAAAACACCTTCAAACACACAGCTAGCGACGGTCTTTCGTCAAGATATTCAGGTTGAACAATATTGGGTAAGCGAGAAGCTTGATGGCATTCGTGCTCGCTGGGACGGTCATAACTTGTTCAGTCGAAATGGACATGTTATTCATGCACCTGATTGGTTTATCCGCGATTTACCAGACAAAACATTAGATGGTGAGTTGTGGTTAGCTCGGCAAAGCTTTGAAAAAACCGCTTCTATTGTCTTGCGTGACACTCCCAGTGACGATTGGCAAGGGATCCGCTATATGCTGTTTGATTTACCTGACTCCACAGAACACTTTACTCAACGTTTAGTTGAGTTAAATAGTATCGTTGCACAAACCCAGAACGTATATTTGCGCGTTATTCCTCACTATAGAATGCCAAACCAGCAGGCCTTACTGGCTAAATTAGACGAAGTCGTTGCGCTGGGCGCAGAAGGTCTGATGCTGCATCACCAAGATGCGTATTATCAAGATGGCCGCAGTCAAGCTTTATTAAAACTCAAAAAATATCAAGATGCAGAAGCAAAGGTGATTGCTCACTTACCTGGTAAAGGTAAATATCACTACATGATGGGCGCCTTGTTAGTGGAGTTAGACGACGGTTTACAATTTAAAATCGGTAGTGGTTTTTCGGACGTGGAGCGGCAAAATCCACCGCCGCTAGGTGCTTACATCACCTTTAAATACTATGGCTTAACCGCAAAAGGCGTGCCCCGTTTCGCGAGTTTTTTAAGAATTAAAGCTACGGAATAAAAT
>NZ_JANQVQ010000306.1 GCF_030730205.1 Paraglaciecola sp. | reverse complement strand
CCACAATGGTCATCCCGTCTAGTAAGAAGAAGGAAGCTTGAGTATTTTAGTCTCCAAAAAGACATTAAGCTTTTCCGTCAATATTTGATGAGTTTGGCCAAAAATATGCCATTTGAGCCCCCGCCAAAACTTGAAGACAAACACTTTGCCATCCCTATTTTTGCTGCATGCAAAGGTGAGAATCGAGCTCTCAAGCACTTACTTATCGAATCGCTCAAAATAGCAATGAACAAAGGTGAGTCAACCCTTGAGATCCGCCATATTAGCGCGGCTTATGACGCAATTTTTCTAAATAAAAACGTTAACACCCCAAAGCAGAACATCAATCCATTTACCTTACCATTAGATAAGGTATTGATCTCCGAAATTTTATTGCCTTCCAGGTACAACCCTAATGCGATAAACCCTGAAGATAGGCTAATCACACGTGAATTTTCAGAGCCTAAGACACTAAGTTATTTGTAAACAATAACTTAACTCTAGTCTAATCTGACAGTTCTCATGATAATCGAGTAACTGTCAGATCAATTCTGAGCTAATTAAACTGAGTATATTGTTTGTTTTGTTAAAATAAGAACTCTCGAGTGTAAGTCCCTTCCGCAGCCAGTTTCCCAGCGATGATTTCATAACCAATCCCAGCAGAAACTCCCATTAGCTCAGCCGCTTCTTTTTTATCTCTGACGTTCTGCGAATCAATCATGTGCTCCCCTTTAACCTCTATCATCACATATGAACCGTCTTGTTTCTTAATCAAGAAGTCAGGGTAATAACTACGCACTTTTTGAGTATCAGAATCAACATAATGAATGCTTTTATAAGCATTATTGTTAACATTCGACCTTCAAACCCAATTACCGTGCTAGTTTAGTTATGTTTAAAATATTGAAAACACTTTTTGTCTATAACTACCTTGGAGACTAAAAAGTAATCCAGAGTTTGAAAGTACATTAGCAGGAACTTGAGAGTTGACGCTCCAATTCTTACTTGAAGTCAGAGTTTTATCTTTTTGAGCTGAGCTATTGCAGGCTTCGTCACTGAACTGTTGCCCCGGCTCACTTGGCGACTCCTGCTTTTCGAATCGAACGATTTGTTCAGGTATGTCTTGTTGTAACCGTTGAGCAAATTCCAGTAAGGATTTCTCTGCGAAGCTTATCAACCATGCCTTTTTATTTAAAATATTAGGCATCATTCGTAGTATGCGCCCCAGTACTTGACGGAAAAATAATTCGGTTCGCACTAAGCTGAGGTGTGCACATACTCGAAGTCGAGGTATGTCGGTGCCTTCGGAAATCATAGTTACACTAACTATCCACTGAGTATCAGATGTCCTGAATCTTTCAATCACGGTTTGTGGATCAGTCTCGCGGTATGAAACCATTACAGTCGTCTGGTTAAATTCACTCTCCAGAATGTGTCTGATGTTTGCCGCTTCATGTACCGAGCTAGCAACTACTAAGCCAGCGGCATTAGGCTGCTCTTGTCTTGCGATGATAAGTTGTTTGACGGCTGTTTTTAGCAAATACCGAACAGCTTGCTTGTCAATCAGAAGTTCTGAATATTTAAGCTCAGAATTTGCCATCGCGGTTGCAAGTGAACTAAAGGCTTCTTCATTTACCTGTAACTTGTCATTATCGATTAACACCACTTCAGGCAGTCTGCAGACACCATCTTTGATAGCATCATAAATGCCATATACATAATCACAGCGGATCATCTTATCTGGTTCCAAGTAGCTTGCCAGAGTGATTGGCGCTAAATCACTGCGCCATGGTGTGCCAGTCATAGACAATATGAATTTGGCGTGTGCCCCTAAGTTAATTAAGACCTCTCGCCCCCATGTATTAGCCATTTCTGGCTTATCGCCACCACAGTGATGGATTTCATCGAAAACAATGAATACTCTGCTTGTTCTCAAAAAGCTCCAGTCAGCGGTTTTACTGCTCGCGAGATATTGATAAGTGAAAACACCGCCTGCGGCTCCTAGCTGTCCATGCATAGGTCTGGCTAATACGGTTGAGAATGTACTTCGCATGCTATTTAGCACTGCCACTGACGGGGCAAAGCAAACGACATAATCAATTTCATTTGCTTCAAAAAGCCTTTTTGCAACGACTGCTGCCATCACTGTTTTACCCGCACCGGGTGTGGCCAATGCTAAAAAATGTTTTTGCTTACGCTGAAACTTCTGAAGTGCCAAAGAAGCGCAGCTTTCTTGCCAATGACGTAACTGCATTAATTAAAATCCCTAATTACATTCTCAACTGCAGAAAGTCGGCCCTGATACATCACCGCCCGCTCTTTTGCTGATAGGAATTTTGATTGAAGTGAGTGTATAAGTTCAGGAAGCTCCTGTGAAAGCTCCAAATATTCCTGAGCCTCTGCACTAGCCGAAGCAAGGGCGCTGCTATAATCACCAAGCTTTTTCTGTAGCGTTTCTAATTCAGATTTGATTTTTGTTGCGTTGAAGGTTTGAGTTACAACGGTGTTTATAGGCTTTAGCAAACCCTGGCTATTATTATTTAACGCGTAGGTATTTTTCTGCGGTTCTGACGGATGCTTGTTTACTATCAATATACCTTCCTGCAGGAATAACCATACTTGCTTATAGATTTTTGTGCGCAAGAGCTTATTCGAGTTTGCTGATATATGGTCTTTGGATAACAACTTTAAGTCGTTGATAGTGAAATTAACCAATTGATGCTGATGGATGATCCCCAGCAAAATTTTACGAACCGACATACTACATATTCCTGGCAGTTAAGGATGCAAATTTGATATGGAAAAACTTAGGATTCCTAAGTATACTCTAGATTCAAAAACTAAGACAATCTAAGTATTCTGGTATCACAAAATGAACATCCTTTGGCATCACAAACACCTTTCCCCATTCGACTTAAACAAGCCAGAAAGGCGAAATCGTTTTCACAAAAAGAACTTGGTATGCGAATTGGGCTTGATATCAACACTGCTAGCAGCCGAATGAACCATTACGAGACAGGTCGGCATCTACCCGATTATGATCTGGCAAAAAAACTCTCAGAAGAGTTGGATGTACCCGTAGCCTTTTTCTATTGTGACTCTGATGAAATGGCTCAATTACTTATATCGTTTCATAAACTGAGTACTGAACAACGAAAAAAGGTGTTCGAGTTTATCAGCACTCAAAAGGATGTTGAGTACTAGTTGAAGGATGGCTCATGGCATTTTTGTTCTCACCAACAGCGCGTGCTTTTAGCGACGAATCGCTAGAGAGCTATTTGCTTCGAATCGTATCAGAAAATTTTTTTGATTCTTATCATCAGTTGAGTTTTGCCATAAGAGAAGCGCTTCATGATCTTGATTTTGAAGCGCATGGTGCATTCCCTTTAGAGATTAAGCTGCTTAATATTTACCATGCTAAACATAACAGTCATTTTAGGATGCGAGCCCTAGGTTTGTTGGAATCACTACTTGGTTTACCACGCCATGAATTGCAAAAAATAGCACTGTTTAAATCTAATCGAACCTTTATTGGAAGAGCTGTTGCTGTTCATCGTAACGGGACTGATATACCCCTGAGCTTTATCCGCTCTAAACATGAAGGCAATATCGAAAGCCTGCCTGTTTGTCCGTTATGTTTATTTGAAGAGCCTTATATTCGACAAGAATGGCACTTAAAGCCTTATAGTGTCTGCGTTAAACATCAATGTAAGCTTATTCATCATTGTCCAGCATGCCAATCATCAATCAATTACATAGAAAATGAGTCTATTAGCCAATGCTTGTGCGGGTTTGATCTTTCCAAAGCGTCGACTAATGAAGCTGAAAAAGCAGAGCTCACTTTAGCGCAAAGCCTTATTGAAAGAGATCTGAGTTCAGAAAATGTTTTGCTTAATCAAGCATCTTTGACCCATCGGTACTCCGCTCTTATTTGGTATCAAAAGCGTAGTTGTGATAGCTGCTCTTTAGGTGGTGCAATTGAGTATTTTGCTCAATGGCCTGATAACTTTTATCAAGAACTTGAGCTATTAACTCAGACCGCTGAATCAAAACTTATTGCGCTTTTTAATCGTACGCCATTTCGTTTTATTTATGGTGACTTGATCCTTAATTCACGATGCTTGTTTCCTGAGGATAAAGAATTACATTTTATACATGCTGCTTTGATGCATTATCTACAGCGGTTGGTCGAGGAAAACCCGAAAACGAAAAGGCCTAATGTGGCGGATATGCTAGTCAGCGTAGCAGAAGCAGCAGTAATACTCTCGACAACGCATGAACAGATTTATCGACTATATCAAGATGGAATATTGACTTCGTCATTTAAACAAAAGGTGAGGCAGAGAATTGAGCCTCACTTAGGTGTATTTTATTTAAGGCAAGTTATTGAGTATAAAAATAGCTTTGGTATTGATTGGCAGGGGATGTACTTATCAGCATGGTAGTAAATACTCATATTCGAACACTGCTAGATATTGACGATATTCCAACGAAAGTGCGGGCATTGAGGCGTGCATTTACCGCTTATACTGAGAGTATTGACTTGACCGGTGAAGAGGCTCTAGCACTCATTGTGCTGGTGAATTTGACTCACCCCAAAAAAAATGATGTTGATTTATTAGATATAAAATTAGCTAGGAAAACGTTAAAAAATCAGTCTTACATTAATAGCTGCATTAATGAAGTTCCGTGGATGCATACTCATAATTTGAAATATCCTGACATTCGTGTCAGCAGGCAAAACCTCAGAGTAAAGGTTCCTCCTCTTCATTCTGGTATTTTGAGTAGTGCAAATTGTTATCGGACTTTGGGGTGGTCTCATGACAGCGCCAAAATCAATTTCTCAAAACTATTTTGCTGTCATTTCATTTGGCAAAACAAAATTAGGTGCCTTGCCGATATATTGTGTGACATGCCCATTGAGTGGAAAAAAGCTTTCAATAAACTTGGTATGCCCGTTAATCAGTTTGAAGATATTTGCACTAGGATAAAGGGCTTATTACCAGACGAGACAGTTCCAAATGCTGTAGATAGATATTCAATACAAGTTCGAATGCCCTACCATGATGGTTATGTCGCGATAACGCCAGTTCTAAGTCATGCAGTTCAGGCTGAGATTCAGCAAGCAGCCATAAAAAAGCAGGGAAGTTTTACTCAATTAAAATTCACACGACCAGCGTCAGTAAGTGAGCTTGTTGCATCTCTAGGAGGGAGTATTTATGCTTTAAATTATCCCCCGCGAACCCAATCAAGGGTCTTCACAAAGAGTGATAACGTTCTTCATCAGTTGCTTTCTCAAAAGAGTCTATTTCGGCATCAAGTGCTATCCAGAGTTCAATTTGCCAAAGTGATTGATGAACTGTTATCAAATAGTGTGGCGTTGACATTAAAGCAGCGAAGACAGCAAAAAATAGCTTGCCTTAAACAGATAAGAAAATTTTTAGCTGAATGGCTTGAACAAATCATTGATTTGCGGACGGAATTAAAAGATAAGTCATTTTTAATTAAAAGCTTAGAGCTAGGGCATATTATTGATTCGTTGGAGTTTCGGTTATTAACGTTTTCTGATGCGCAGCTACCGGAATTACTTGGACCTTTGTTGGGTTTATTGAATACGGAGATGTCTAATTCCATAAGCACCGGTCAATATGCATTTCATCAAAAACTGATGCCCACGTTTAGGAAAAGTTTAAAATGGTTGATAACGCATTCGGTATCTGAAGCTACACACGCTCAATATAGCGAGATTGAGTCCACACAGCGTTATTTTTACTTAAAAGGTATCAGAGTATTTGATGCTCAGGCGTTATCTACCCCTTATTGTGCAGGCGTTCCTTCTCTCACTGCTGTCTGGGGAATGATGCATAATTTCCAACGCCGATTGAATGAAAGGCTGGGGACCCAGCTAAGAATGACATCGTTCTCGTGGTTTATACGTCAATTTTCATTTGTAAAAGGTAAAAAACTGCCTGAGCTAGGAATGCATGGAACGGCGGGAAAGGAGTTTAGGCGTCCCGGAATAATAGATAATCGATATTGCGATTTGGTATTCGATCTTATTATTCATATCGATGGATATGAACAGGATTTAGAGGACTTAGATAATCAGCTTGAAATTGTGAAATCGAGTTTCCCTGCCAGCTTTGCGGGCGGTGTTATGCATCCGCCGGGATTAGATGAGCCTGGGGATTGGTGTGACCTTTATAAAAGTGAAACTGCGCTTTTTGCGCAGTTAAAAAAGTTACCCTTATCTGGACAGTGGGTTATGCCGACAAAGTTCAATTTCGTGAATGTTGATCAACTTTTGTATTTGTTGGATGTTAATACTTCATTGTGTCCAGTCATGTTTGGTTATTTGCCTCTGACAAAACCAGATAAAAGAGCTGGAAGCATAGAACCTCTGCATTGTTACGCTGAGACTGTGATTGGGATCGTTGAGTGCACATCGGCTATTGAGGTAAGGTTACAAGGTCAAGTTAATTATTTTAATCGAGCGTTTTGGATGTTAGAGGCTAAAGAGCAATCAATGCTTATGAAACGCATATAAGGATGGATAATGGAGCTATGTAATCTATTAAAGTATGACCGTTCGCTTTACCCAAGTAAGGCCGTTTTTTTCTATAAAACAGCTGAGTCTGATTTTGTTCCTCTTGAGGCAGAAATTAACAGGATCCGTGGTCAAAAATCTGGTTTCGCTGAGGCATATACCCCTCAATTTAATCCTAAAAATTTGGCTCCTCATGACTTGGCTTACTGCAATCCATTAACGATTGAAGAATGCTATGTACCGCCAAATATCCAACATATCTATTGCCGTTTCTCACTTAGAGTTCAAGCTAATTCACTTAAGCCTTCAGGATGCAGTGATCACAGAGTATCTTCTTTGCTTGAGGAGCTATCTAAAGCATTTTATAGATGTAATGGTTATAAAGAGTTGGCCTCTCGATTTTGTAAAAACTTACTACTAGGCACGTGGCTTTGGCGCAACCAAAACACAGGTAACACACAAATAAATATTAAAACGAGCACAGGAAGGCTTTATCAAATCAATAACACTCGACAACTTGCTTGGGATGTATGGTCTGATGATGCTCAGGCGGTCTTAGATGAATTAAGTACTGAAATGGTATTGGCATTGACGGATAAAAATGTTTTTTGGAGTGCTGATGTTACTGCAAAAATCGAGACCAGTTTCTGCCAAGAAATATACCCAAGCCAAGTATTTACTGAAAAGCCAGAGAGAGGTGAATCCAAAAAAAATTTTGCTAAGGTTCGGTGCGATAATGGTCGTTATGCGGTGAGTTTTAATTCGGTCAAGATTGGGGCAGCTATACAATTAATTGATAACTGGTGGGATGGTGACGCTCTTTTGAGGGTGCACGAGTACGGGGCAGATCCGGTGTTAGGTATTGCTCGGCGTTCACCTGAATCTGAGTTGAGTTTTTATTCTTTATTTGTAAACGCAGAGCGATATCTTGAAGAGCTCTCTAAACAGATAGCCATGCCTGAGCCAATCATCCATCCAAACATTTATTATATTTTTGCTGTATTGATTAAGGGTGGCATGTTCCAGAAAAAAACTGAGAAGAAGGAATAGTATGGAGCGCTATTTTTTTATGGTGCGTTTCTTACCAATGGAAGCAAACCTTGCTCTGCTTATGGGGCGTTGCATATCAATAATGCATGGTTATATCTGTAAAAGAGACATTGCAAGCCTGGGAGTAACCTTTCCTGCTTGGTCAGATATTTCTATAGGTAATATTATTGCTTTTGTTCACACTGATGTCACGGTGTTGAGTGAGCT
>NZ_JANQVQ010000305.1 GCF_030730205.1 Paraglaciecola sp. | reverse complement strand
TAGACTCACTAATGATTACTATCACTCTGCTTTCATTTCTACTTAGCTCTTTCAAGAAAGCCAATATCGCATTACTCACATCACCATCAATCACGATGACAAACACAAAGTCTTTATAGGACTGATTAAGTACACTTTCCACAGCGTGGTGAACCCATTCTAATCTGTCTTTGTCGTATACTGCTAGCCCGACAACAGAAGCAATGCCTTTATCGAAAGATTTTGATGAAACCACAGAAAATCTATTTTGCAACGTCTAATATGTCCAATACAAAAATGAGCCGTATCATAGCAGAAAAAAAATTAATGATATTGAAGAAAATAGCGGAGCAGTAAACTAATTAAAAATGTTGAGTACATTCTAAAAGCTGTTGTTTCGTTTCTTAAAATCATCGTATGCATCTAATATGTCTTTACGTGTTACATTTTTAAGAACTCGTGACAATGTTTCAGCTTCATTAGGTGGAGCATTCCGAATCATTTCAACCAATTTATAACGTTTAAGCATAATGAACGCTTTAGCGTCGTTAAGGATATTTTCCAGAGAATAACCGAGGTAAAACGTTTTCTTTGCTTCCACATAACGTTTAAAGTTTAGGCTAGGGAATACAATTTTAGTCTCTGCTTTTGTGGGTACATAACCGTTACGGTTATTTTTAAAAATGCCAACATCACATCGATTTTGAATAGGACGCCCACGAGCTAAAATTGCTAAATACTCGTCTTCACTTCTAAACATCCGATGCATAATAAAGAAAGGTTTGACTGGTTTATCTAACTCTTCGGCAGGCACCCTCGAAAAATCAACTTCTGAAGGAGAAAGCACGGTGCCATCAGCAAGAGAGTGAACCGCTCGAGGTGCCAATATACTATGAGGATTGATCTTCAAAACTGGCAAATGTGTGGGAATGATAGACTTTATCGGTCTAGCTCTGTGTCCGATTAAAATCGGTGGACACGCATCCATAAACGCTTCACTTTCATTGATTCTATTAAGCCATTCGAAACAATTAATTTTATGCTCATTGCCTTTCAGAAATTCATGAATAGTAGTTTCAAAATCAGTTGGTATCCAAAACTCGTCTATATCCAAAAACATTACATGAGTGAAACCTTGTTTCTTACTTAATTTGAGTTCTGCCTTATAAATTGAAATTTGAGGAGCAACATTGCCGTGATTAAAATATTTATCACCGTCTAAAAAACTTACTTGGGCGTTTAAAGACAAGCGCTCTTTGAGATTTTGAGTATTGTCTGTCGTGTTATTGACATAAATGCTTATATGATCAAAACCAAAATAGATATGATGAAAAATCCAGTCAGGAAGATAAGCCGCTTCATCTTTGGCGATTGCAACCAATTTGACTTTCAAATCATTATTTTGAGTGAATACATTCAATAATTTTGCATAAAACCAGTAAAGTTCGCCTTTAAAATACCAAAACACCCTTTTTAAAAAACGATATACACATCCCATCTTGCCGCGCAAATATGAAAACATCATTCTGTTAGCTTCATTCCGTTAAACCTATTCCAATTTTTAGACCCTAGATTTAGGCTGTTTACTTTCTTATGGAGAGAGATAAGCAATATTAACCCGCAACTATGTGCCCGAAAACCTCTATCACTTCTAAATTACGGAGTGTGAACTGAATTTTTCTAAGCGTAGAAATATTAATATTTAATTTTTTACTAAATAAGGTAAGACTATGCTGTATTCTTGCTCTAATAGCCCTTCAAAATACTTTCGGTCTTGTGGTAAGCCATTACCCGCGTCTCTGACATTTGTTTCAATAGTAGGAAGTTTGACGCCCATCATTTTTGAAAGTAACTGGATATCATGCTCGAACTTATTGGTTCTTCCAACAAAATCAAATTCCGAAATTGGCACCTTCGAAAAGTGATTTTTATAGGGTTGATTCATTTTTTTTAACATTGGATGGGTTAAAAAAAATTCAAAAACTTCGAGCTTCCTTTCTTCAATCTGATTTCCGAATTCTGCCAAAATAATTTTATACTCAGTTTTTGTTTTTTGAACATCTAACATATGTCCCAGCATCGACCATGCACGCTCTACAGGATCTCTAATCCAAACAATTCTTTTAGCATTCGGATAAATAAGCATGTGTTCAGGGTGCGCATGAAAGTGACCATGTATTATTTTTGTCCCCATAGGCAAGGATATACTTTTACCATCTCCTAATCGTTTTACTTCTTCATGTGCATAAACCTGCTTGATTGCCTTGCTGCCAAACGTTCTCTCATAACTTACTTTTAAAGAGGTACCAGCAGTTTTAGGGATGTGGTGTGACAACCACAAAACCGACTTTTTCCCATTAGTTTTAAAATTTAGAAAATTCAGTATATCTATCATTAAATTCATTATAATCAGTACCAATTAACCTGATTCAAAATTCAGGTACAACATTCTAAGCAACCGCGTTCAATCGACTAAAAACGATCAGTTTGAGTTATTCTATTTTAAATAAAGGCTTATTCTTCTCAGCAAATTAATTTGAATCAAATTTTGATTTAAACTGTTTTAAAGCTTTGTTGACATCCGGTAGTGTCACCCTAGTAAAAATCTTGGTAAACAAAGGTAAACATTCCTGCGGAGAATCAAGGATGATTTGACAAACTTCATCGCGCTTCTTCATTATAAATTGTTTTCCTTGTTCAATTTCTTCTTGTAATTGATAGTTAGAAAAGAAATTCTTCATAAATATTTTGTACCGCTCAACCGCTTCAATTTCAAAGTTGAGTTTCACCTTTGGTGAATTTGGAATATATCCACTTCTGTTAGTTTTAAATAGATCCGCATAAAGTCTATTTTGAATGGGCCGGCCTCGCATCAATAGAGCAACATATTCCTCCTGACTTCTATACATACGATGCAAAATAAAAATCTCCTTTACGGGCGAATTAACTTGCTCAAGACTAATTTTAGCGAAGTTATCTTGGTCTACGGAATATGTAGAACCATCAACAAGTTGATGCTCTGCTTTGTAAGCAAGTACACTATGTGGGTTGATAGCCTCAACCATTACCTGGGTACTAATCAAAGACTTAACATGATTACCTTTAATTCCTTCTATAGTTGGCTCTATAGATGGCAAGAAAGGCTTAAGCTCATTGGTACGATTTATCCATTCAAAACAAATAACATCAGCTTTTCTTTTCGCTATAAATTCTTTAACGGTTGTAGCTAGGTTTAATGGCGTCCAAAACTCATCAATATCTAAAAATAGTACGTGAGAAAATCCCTGTTTCCTACTTCGCTTAATTTCATATGCATAGATTTCGGTCTGAGGAATATCAACTCCGGGGGTAAAAAATTTATCTCCATCGCAAAATTCAACTGTCGATAGAGACCTCAATTTTCTTTCAATTTCAGTGGTGTTATCGGACGTATTATTGACATATATTGAAATTTGGTCGAATCCAAAGAACAAATGATGGCCTATCCATTCTGGTAAATAGCACGCTTCATTTTTTGCAATCGCAACAAGTTTTATGGAAGGTTTTCTTAACGACCTGAGCTTTTTTTCTAGCGTACCAAAAAACCAGTAGATACGTTTTTTATACTCATCATAAGCACGGTAAACAAAAAAACGATAGGCAATTAACTGTCTTAGATTCAATTACTTAACACTCTTTTATAGAGAAATTTTCTCTTCTTAAGGTTAAATTTGAGTTATACGCAGGATCATGTTCAATGTATTTAGCCCATTTTTCTTGTAAAAAGCCCAATTCACTAAAGAAGCGAGCTTGTTTCTCTTTGGTATCATCGAATCCTCGTGAGACTGACTCATGGTGAAACAATTCTGCCTCAGCGCAATAAATATTACGTCTTCCCAATGCTAAAACTTTCAAACAAAAATCAACGTCATTAAACGCGACTTGCAAGTTAACTTCATCCAGCCCTCCAACGGCCAAATAGTCTGCCTTTTTAACTACCAAACAAGCGGCAGTCACTGCGCTAAAACAATTAGTCGCAGCAAGTCTGTTTAAATAGCCACTATGGTCGCGAGGAAAATACTTATGTGCGTGTCCCGCGCCCCCGCCATATCCCATGACAACACCAGCGTGCTGAATTCTGCCATCTGGGTAAAGTAGTTTTGCACCAACACAACCTATATCAATGCGACAAGCCTGACCTACCATAAACGTCAACCAATCGGGTGAAATGACTTCGATATCATTGTTGATCAAACCAACTAACTCGCCATCTGCCACTGAGACCGCAAAATTGTTTATCGCGGAATAATTAAACGTATCATTATATTGCAACACCCTGATTTTGGGATTTTGACTCAACAGAGCAAAGTAATCGAGACTTGTTTTTTCGTTAGATTGATTATCAATCAGTAGAATTTCATAATTTTGATAAGTCGTTTTAGTCAAAATCGACTCAATACAGGCTTTGACCAACTCATAAGAGTTTTTAGTAGGAATTATCAAACTGACTAATGGAGGCTGAGTAACCTTCCAAAGCATATGAAACAAGGGCAAAGAATCATGTTTTGTTACTCTAGCCATAGAGCTTATTTTGTCTGTCATGTCTTTACACAAAGGAGCGTTGATCTGCTCTTTTGAATCGAGGGAATGCACTAAAACTAAAGGTATATGGTGAATTTTAATATTAGGGCTATGCAAATATCGGTTTGCTACAAAGTCTGCAATTCCAGTCTGGCCTTTAAGTAAATTCAAACCATTACTTAATTCACTTGATGTACGCAGCCACAGACCGGTATTAATATAGCCAGTACTTAGCTGTAAGTCTGGATCCCAATCACAATGTAACTTTGGGCTATGTCTAATCAATTTAGACGTAATAAAATCGCTATCCACGTATGCTAATTTATGTTCAGAGCTACTTAGCGGACCTATTACGCTTGCTAAATTTGGATGAAGCTTATCACCTGCATTGATCAGAAAAAGATTAGTCAACTCAAGTTCAGAAGGCCAAAATTTACACACAGAAATCTTGAATGGGTGTTTGTCTATATATTGGGTATATTCTGCTTCGTCGTTAACCCAAAGAATAACGCTTATGGTTGATTTCTGATTAACTAAACTACTCAAAGTAAATGCAAGTCTCTCGTGATCTTCAGACAATATTATCAAAACAATATCGCTCTGAGGACATTCCAAGCTATTCAATTTCACTTCCTGAAAATCAATAAGACGTGAGTAAAGCTTCGCTGTTTTTCTTTTTGTTGGAATACCATAAGACAAACCAGATTTTTGCAGACTCCGACTATAGAGAGACGTTAACCACGGAAAGCGCTTAAACTGCTTTCTGATCGTTTTTGGAACTAAGCCTATGGTCAGCTTAACCCCCATCATTATATATTTTTTTAACACATTCACTCTTTCAAATAGATTGCGCACAAACGCAGTTTGATGCATGAAATTAGCATACTAAATGTTGTGCGCTGACGATATTCCAGACAAAAACAACTAAGTTAAGATGTCACTTAAAACATTAAAGAGTTTAGGTTGAATAGTTTGTCGACTGTAGCTATCTCTTGCTCTCAGTCTTCCTTTTTCCCCAAGCTGTATAACTAAATCAGGACGTACTGACAACATATTTAATACTTTAACAACCGCATCTATATCTCGAAATGGAACTAAGACGCCACAACTTTCATCAATCAATTCTGGTATAGCACCCCAATCATAAGCAACAACAGCACAACCACAAGCCATACCTTCTAAAACGGTTCGACCAAAAGACTCTTGAAAATGAGATAAATTAAGTAAAATATCAGTTTCCAGTAACGCTTCCTTAGTCGAATTTAGATATCCACACCATTTTACATTTTTAAAACTTGAGTTCTTCTTCCAATTTTCAGTAAATTCATTGTCCGGACCGAATATACGAAATTCAATTTCAGAGGAACGATCTTCACATAACTGAGCGACTTGTAAAAGGTCTTCTATGCCTTTTTTGGGTAAATTACTGCTCAGTATAGAAACAACCATACGTTGATTCTCTCTGATATGCTGGCTTTGCCATCTATCAAAGTCTATAACATTAGGGATCACAAATACTTTTTCATTTGCATTCAAATAACGTAAAACCGCTGCTGAATTTGCAAAAAAATAATCGCCGTATTCTAAGCAGTGCTTTCTTATTGTTTCCGGATCGGCACCTAAAACTTCACATAAATGGGTATCGTTGGCCGGCAATTCTCTAACATGTACGATACGTTTTACGCTCAATCGTGCTGCTGCGACCAGAGGCTCGTGCAGCACCAATGTATTGACATAGATAGCACTAATGGCTTCAGCTTGAATGAGTCTGCAATACGCTTCTTCCACTTTCTGATCCAAGACACGATCAGCATGCCACCATGGAGTAGTCTGGAACACGACCTTGTAGCAAAACTGTTTAATCGATTCTATATAGTCGATGTTATCAGCACTCGGTAAAACAACAACGACATTATATTGCCCTGCACTGAGCATACTCAAACTATCAATAAAACTGCGCTCAGCACCGAAGGTTTGCGCAGAAACCAGGTGCCCAACACATAGTATCGTTGTATTTTCCGGACAATAAGCAACATCACCTTCAACATCTATCGGCGTCGCAGGCTTAATTAATCCTGTTGCGAGATTTTCCAAGACGGTTAACTTATCTTGTTGGGTCGAATAAGCTAAACCACTTAAATTTATTGCAGGATTGATTTCTCTACCCTCTTCTAATCCATGCTCTACAAAATGTTTAAGAGGATCGACATTCGCCGCTGCAATATCTGGATAGCGCTCTAAGTACCATTGGCTATCCACGTAATGACTGTTGGCTAGCAACAAAGACAAATTATGTAGTCTTTGTTTTTTGCCTCCCCTGCACATTTGCGGCGGAACAACAAATGGCCGCTGGTCAGGAAGGGCTTCTAAACGAAGCTTTTTGCTACTTTGATGCCAAGCTAGGGCAGCATCATGATAATCCTTTCGTAGGCCCTTAAACTGGGTTCGCAGATGACTGGCTTTGGTTTGTGACAGTGACTCAATTGACGCTCGGCCAAATGATAAAGGAACTGTAGGTAACACCTCAACGATGGAATTGTTTCCATACGAACTAAGAATACGATAATAATATTCAGTATCAGCATTAACCGAGACGTTATCCCAATAACCCAGGCGTTTGAAAACAGAACGTTTGAACATGAGAGACGAGACATTTCGATGAAGCCAACCCGCGTCCATGCGCCAGCGCTGAAATCGTAATTCGTTATCAGCCCTAACCCAATGTGAAACCGACGCAACCGTTCCACGACGTTGAGTGATCGCTGTTACTTGCAATTCTATTTTTTGAGCATGAGACCAATCATCACTGTCGTGAACTGTAATATATTTACCCTTAGCGAACGAAAGTGCATTATTTCTAGCTCTATAAGCTCCCAAGTTCGATTCGTGACGTTTCAACTTTACACGAGGATCTTTTTGCGCAAACGAGGTTAAAATGGACCAGCTATCATCGGTTGATGCATCATCAACCACAATAATTTCTAGCTTCTTCCAACTTTGATTAAGTAGGCTATCTAAGGCCGTTTGGATGGTATTTTCTGCATTAAAACAAGGAATAATGACAGTCACTAATGGTTGCAATAAACCTTTGATTAGAGATAAATCCGATGAGTTTGAGCAAGTAATATTATCTAAGGAAAAAGGCAATCCTTCATTTTTCAATTTAATTTTGGATAAGCCCAAGTCTATATATAAGGAAGATAATCCAGCTAAACGTTTTTCAGCGTGCACCAGCATATTAGTTGCTAGTGATTTATCA
>NZ_JANQVQ010000304.1:77579-78675 GCF_030730205.1 Paraglaciecola sp. | reverse complement strand
GAAGCCTGTGTCGTTTCAGCCTTTTAAAGTCTGTCCCGAAGCGAGGAGGCGCATTCTATAGATTTGGGAGACAAGGTCAAGTAAGAAATACAAATTTGTAGAAATTATTTTTTATACGTATGAATATTCAGCAAAATGCTTAATTACTGTTTATTTGGTAAATTTATTGTTAAATTGAACCTACAGTAGACAGGGAGGTCTGAACTCAGTTAGTAACGCAATGTAGTTGGTGAAGTAGAATGATTTTTAAAAGAGTAGCCTTAAGCACCCTATTTATTAGTAGTTTAGCGCATTGTGCTTTAGCCGGTGCAATTGAAAACACAAATAATAACGTAACACCTGAACTAACCAGTTCATTTATACAAAACCAAGTTCAACAAAACATGTCAATCGGTAGGGCCATTAAGAGTATTGTAAGACATTATCCTCAAGAAGCTGCCAGCATTATTGATACCGCCCTAGATTTGTACCCAGAACAATATAAAGAAATCATCCATGCAGCTATTTCCGCACAACCAACTTTAACTGAAGAGGTTGTTACAATGGCTTTGAGAAAGGGAATCAGTAGCTGCACTAGCATAGTCGAAACAGCAATTAATGCAGATCCAAGCTATGTAGATTTTGTTGTTACTGCTGCGGCGAATTCAACACCAAGCGAATTAGATGAAATAGTTAGAATCGCGGTAGTAACAGAGCCAGATTCTGCTGATTATATTGTGCAATCACTAGCTAAAGAGCATCCATCTAAATTAGTTGAAATATTAACCTCAGCCATCGGAGCTGTGCCCTTGGTTGGAGAATATGTAGTTGAAGCACTTCTTGCTAGTTTCCCTAATGACGCTGAGATTGTGATAACAACAGCTGTGAGAGAATCATCAGCTCAAAGAGAACAAGTTAAAAAGATTATCGAGACCGGTCAAAATTCTGGGATCTCAAATGAGAATTTGGAGAAGTATGCAACCAATGGTGGTGCAACAGCCGAAGAGGTTGCCCAAGCTTTAGATAAAAATTGAACCGTTATATTAATCAAGCAAGGGCCAATACTAGATTGGCCTTTTTTTTGTGCTCTAAGTTACTAATGTAAAACTATTAATGC